>NZ_JBFTMK010000681.1:0-2303 GCF_056396965.1 Pseudomonas sp. 05N434 | reverse complement strand
GTTATGTTGTCCGCGCTGGTCGCTGCCGGATTTTATAGATTTTCCAAGAAAAGTTTCTTTTGCCATATCAGAGAAATTCCCGACAAAAAACTCATTGGGATCTTCCGTTTACTCCTACGGTTCTCAGGTGCAAAACTAATATTCAATTCCGAGGCTACGAAATCCGCTTTTAATCTTCCTGGAACAGTAATTTATAATGGTGTAGCCCCCCTTTACAACGTCCCATCGCTGCGTACTGAAAGAGACTGTAAGAATCTACTTCTGATCGGCAGGATAAACACCTGGAAAGGGCAAGACTTTTTCATTGATGTCATTGGAAAATTGGCCAATAACGCAAGAAATGACTTTCGCATAAGGATAGTGGGTAGCCCTTTTGAGGGGTACGAATATCTGGAAAAGGATTTAATCGAAAAAGTAAAATCATATGGGATCTCCGACAACGTCGAATTTTTCCCTTTTTGCTCGGACCCAACCGAGCATTTTCAATGGGCAAGCTATGTTGTTGTCCCCTCTACGAAGCCGGAGCCGTTCGGTCGAGTAGCGATCGAAGCGTACTCTGTCGGAAAACCAGTGATAGCTGCGGGCCATGGTGGTTTGGTAGAGATCGTTAACCATGAAAAAGATGGCTTCCTTTTCATCCCTGCCAATCAAAGCAGCCTTGAGGATGTCCTGCTAGGACTTCCTTCGCCGGGCAGTCCTCTGTACGAAAAACTGAGTAAGTGCGCGCTTGATACTTATTACAAAAAATTCTCAATAAAAAGCTATAAAAAGAACATCGTTTCAATACTGGAAACTTCCGTTAAAAGCAGCTCGACTGTTGTTTAGGTGAATGCGGCGGAAGTTCACGCATTGAGCAAGCCAGAAACTATAAATCCAATATTTAGAGCGGATTAAAAGTACATTAAGAACTTCAGGTAAATCTGAGACCACCTCACATTTAAAGAACCAAAAAGCCTCTATGAAAAACCTCTATATCCTCGGCATCCGCGGCGTTCCCGCCAAACACGGCGGTTTTGAAACCTTCGCCGAAAAGCTCTCCCTCTACTTGGTCAAGCAGGGCTGGAAAGTCACTGTCTACTGCCAGGAAGACGGTTCCGGCGGTATATCGACCAGTGAATGGAAGGGGGTTCATCGCATTCATATCCCGATCGCCAACACCGGCGTGGCGGGCACGGTGTTTTTCGACTGGAAGGCTACCGTCCATGCGCTGGGCCAGAAGGGATTGTTTCTGACCCTCGGCTATAACACGGCGGCGTTCAATATTCTGCAGCGGGTCAAGGGCCAGACCAATGTCATCAATATGGATGGCATTGAATGGCGACGGGAGAAGTGGGGGTTGGTGGCGAAGACCTGGTTCTGGTTGAACGAGCGAGCAGGTTGCTGGATCGGCAACCACCTGGTGGCCGACCACCCGAAAATCAAGGATCACCTGGCCACCCGGGTCAAGGATTCGAAGATCACCATGATCCCTTATGGCGGGGACCGGGTGAACGAAGCAGACCCGACCGCCCTGGCTGATTATGGCCTGGAGCCCCATGGTTTCTCGGTGGTTATCGCCCGGCCGGAGCCGGAGAACTCCTTTCTGCAGGTCGTCAAGGCTTTCAGCAGCAAGCGCCGTAACCATAAGTTGGTGGTGCTGGGCAACTTCACGCCAGAGAAGAACGAGTACCACAAGCGGGTGATGGACGCGGCCGGCAAGGAAGTGATCTTCCCCGGTGCCATCTATGAGGCGGCGGTGGTTCGGGCGCTGCGGTTTTTCAGCCGCTTTTACATTCATGGCCATCAAGTAGGAGGCACCAACCCTTCGCTGGTGGAGGCATTGGGCGCCGGCTGCTCGGTGATTGCCCATAACAACCATTTCAACCGTTGGGTCGCCGGTGATGCGGCGGTGTACTTCGATGACGAGCACGACTGCGCCAAGTTGTTCGAGAAGTACCTGCGCGATGACCACAGCCATTTGATCGCGGCGATGAAGGCTGAAAGCACCCGCCGCTTCAACGAAAAATTCACTTGGGAAAACATCCTTTCCCAGTACGAAAAATTACTGATCCAGTGGTATCCCAAGGAGTACAGCAAGTGACCCAACGTATTATCGTCACCGGCGGTGCTGGTTTTATCGGCTCCGCCGTCGTTCGCCATCTGATCGACAATACCGATGTGAGCGTGCTCAATATCGACAAGCTCACCTACGCCGGCAATACCGAGTCCCTGGCGTCGGTGGCGGGTAGCCCCCGGTATGAATTCCAGCAGGTGGATATCTGCGACACAGCGGCGCTGCACGAGCTGTTCGCGCGTTTCCAGCC
>NZ_JBFTMK010000680.1:0-2320 GCF_056396965.1 Pseudomonas sp. 05N434 | reverse complement strand
CCTTTGAGCACCTAAGACAAAAAGATTAAGGCGTCTATGCCGATGTTGTAGCCGGTCAGGAACATCTCCGGCACCACCAGCAAATCCGCGCCCTTGGCCTCCAGCGCCAGTTGATGCAGGCGTTGCAGGTTGCCTGCGACATCCAGGGGCAGCGGTGGACATTGGTAAAGGGCTACGCGCATTTCGGATTCCTCTTACTCGGGCAGGGCGATCGGACCGATCTCGTTGAACACATCTCCTGGACCCGGGTTTTCAGCGTGAGTTTCACCGCCGAAGTGTTTCATGATGCCCCACACCGCGTTGAGCGAGGTCTGCACCGCGCCTTCAACCCACGCCGGTGTCCATGAAACGTCATCGCCGGCGATGAAAATCCCGCGTTGCTCGGGCGGCATGTCGTCCTGCATGAAGTGCGCGTACATGCGCTGGTTGTAGCGGTAGTGACCGGGCAGGGCGCCCTTGAAGGCCCCGAGGAAATGCGGGTCGGCTTCCCACGACACGGTGATCGGATCGCCGATGATCCGCGCGGCGATGTCGACTTTCGGGTAGATCTTCTTCAACGCATCCAGCGCCAGCTTCACGCGCTTTTCCACTGGCTGTGGAAGCATTTTCAGGGCGTCGCTCATCCATGAGTACGACAGGCAAATCACCCCAGGCTTGTCGTCGCCGTTATCGAACAAGTACGTGCCACGGGTCAGGCGATCAGTGAGGGTCATGCTCATCAGGTCGCGGCCGGTTTCCGGGTCTTTGTCCTTCCAGAACGGGCGGTCGACCATCACGAAAGTTTTCGACGACTGCATGTAGCGGGTACGGTCCAGGGCCATCCACATCTTTTGCGAGAACAGGCTCTCGTCGCATTCGATCTGGGTGGTCAGCAGCCAGCTCTGGCAAGTGGTCAGCACCGCTGCGTATTCGCGGGTGTCGCCCCAGTTGTCGGTGACCGCAAAACGGCCGCCTGCCGCGTGGGCAATTTTCTTCACGCCGGTACGTGGTGCGCCGTTGTGCAGCGAGCTGAGGCTGGTGCCTTCCGGCCAGTGCACGCAACGCTCCGGCACATGGCGCCAGATGCCTTGCGGCACTTGTTCCACGCCGCCGACCACCAGGTGCTGGTGATCGTCGCAGTTGGTCATCACCACGCGGAAGATTTCCAGCATCGAGTTGGGGAAGTCCGAGTCCCAGCCACCGGTGCCGAAACCGACTTGGCCGAACACTTCGCGGTGATGGAAGGAGAGCTTGGCGAAGGCTTTGGAGGTGGCGACGAAATCGTAGAACGTGCGGTCGTCCCACAACGGCACCAAGGTGTTCCACAATTCCTTGAGGCGCGGCACGTCGCGATCGCGGATCGCCTGCTGGATCTCGCCGAAGCGCGAACCGTCTTCCAGGGCATCGGCCCAAGCGTCAGCCACTTCCTGGAACAGTGCAGGAAGATCCGCCAGTTTCTGTGCGTAATGGGTTTTGCCTTCCAGATCGATCACCGTGCTGCCAGACGCGGGGGTCAGCGGGTTCGGGAAGGGCTTGGTCTCGAGGCCGAGTTTGTCGACGTAGTGATAAAACGCAGTGGACGACACCGGGAAGCGCATGCCGCCGAGCTCGGCGATGATGCCTTCGGCACCGTTGAACGCCTGGGAGCGCAGACGACCGCCCATTTTCGAGGCTTCGTAGACGACAGGTTTCAGGCCCAGTTTCATCAGTTCATAGGCGGCCACCAGACCGGCAATGCCAGCCCCGACGATCGCCACTTCGGCGCCGTGATTGTGTGCTGGAATGCTGCCCAGCCCGGCCGGGTGCTCGATCCAGTCGTCGAAGGCGAAAGGAAAATCCGGGCCGAAAATAGTGACTGGTTTTTTACCGTCTGCAGGATGGCGATTGTTCTTGTTCATGGCTGACCTTGCTGGCGACCCGACGCAGGATGCGCGTCTGAGTATAGGAAAAGATGGCAGCCATTCTAGAGAGCGTAGAACACGTTAATAAGACGCAATGTGTCGTCGTTTTGCTAATTGTTTTATCAATATGACGATTTATCACTACATATTGTAGGAGCGAGGCTTGCCTGCGAAGAGGCCCGACCAGACACCGAAGACCTACCGGCGGAAATTCAAACCGGCTGCCCCCGATCAATCTTGCTGCTCAGGATGATCGAAGTCGTCGTCTTCTCCACCCCATCCACACTGCCGATCTGATCCAGCAACTGATCCAGCTGCTCCGGCGAATCGGTGCGCAACCACGCCACATAATCAAACTCGCCACTCACCGCACACAGCTGCTGCACCTGAGCCATGGCGCTAAGTCGTCGCAGCACTTCCTTGCCAGATCTCGGTTGCAC
>NZ_JBFTMK010000679.1:0-2320 GCF_056396965.1 Pseudomonas sp. 05N434 | reverse complement strand
GCATAATTCGCTTCGTGCGAGTTCCTGACCATCAGGTCAACAAATTCGCAAGTACCTCAAAGGGTCGCTGCCACCCTCATGGGTCCGGCCCTGGAAATAACAATAAAACTCTTGAGGAGTACTCGCTGTGGAAAGCCGCAAATCCGAAGCCTCGACGCTGGAACTCTCGCCGCCGTTACGCAATGGCTGGCTGGAGCGCATCTTCAAACTCAGCTTGCACGGCACCACGGTGAAGACCGAGCTGATCGCCGGTCTGACAACCTTCATCACCATGGCCTACATCATCTTCGTCAACCCCAACATCATGGCCGATGCCGGGATCGATCACGGTGCCGCGTTCGTGGCCACCTGCATCGCCGCCGCGCTGGGTTGCCTGTTGATGGGCCTGTACGCCAACTGGCCGGTGGGCCTGGCGCCGGGCATGGGCCTGAACGCATTCTTCACCTACACCGTGGTCGGCACCATGGGCTACAACTGGGAAACCGCTCTCGGCGCGGTGTTCGTGTCCGGTGTGTTGTTCATGTTCCTGACCTTTTCCCGGATTCGTGAATGGCTGCTCAATAGCATTCCGGTGAGCCTGCGCTTTGCCATGGGCGCGGGTGTGGGCCTGTTTCTGGGGCTGATCGGCCTGAAAACCTCGGGCATCGTCGTCGATAGCCCGGCCACCCTGATCAAGCTCGGCTCCCTGCGCGAGCCCGGCCCGCTGCTGGCTGCCATCTGCTTCCTGATGATCGCCGTGCTCAGCTACCACAAAGTGTTCGGCGCGATCCTCATCAGCATCATCACCGTGACCCTCGCCGGCTGGGGCCTGGGCCTGGTGCACTACGAGGGCATCATGTCGGCCCCGCCGAGCCTGGCACCGACCTGGATGGCCATGAACATCGCCGGCGTGTTCAACGTCAGCATGATCAGCGTGGTGCTGGCCTTCCTCTTTGTGCACATGTTCGACACCGCCGGCACCTTGATGGGCGTCGCTCAGCGCGCCAACCTGGTGAACGCTGACGGCCGGATCGAAAACCTGTCCCGTGCCATGAAAGCCGACAGTGCCTCCAGCGTTTTCGGGGCGGTGGTGGGTGTTCCGCCGGTCACCAGTTACGTGGAAAGTGCCGCTGGCGTAGCGGCGGGTGGTCGGACTGGTCTTACCGCCGTGACCGTAGGTGTGCTATTTATTGCCGCAATGTTTTTCGCACCGCTGGCTGGCATGATCCCCGCTTATGCAACCGCCGGTGCGCTGATTTATGTAGCGATGCTGATGATGGGCGGCATGGCGCACATCGAATGGGAAGAAGCGACCGACAGCATTCCGGCGATCGTCACCGCGATCATGATGCCGCTGACCTTCTCGGTCGCCGACGGCATCGCGCTGGGCTTCATCACTTACGTGGTGCTGAAGGCCGGCACCGGTAAGTACAAGGAAATTTCGGTGAGCCTGTGGGTGCTCTGCGCGATCTTCATCGCCAAGTTCATCTTCTTGTAAGCGTCACGCGGTACGCGTTTCAAACCAGCCTCACCCCGTCGGGTGGGGCTTTTGTGCATAGGGAGGAAAGTGATGAGTCTGGAAACCTGGCTGCTGTTCAGCGGCGCTGCGCTGGTGGTGATCCTGATACCGGGGCCACTGTCTTTGCTGATGATCAGCAACAGTCTGAATTACGGTTTGCGCCGTTCTTACCCGGCGTTTCTCGGGGGTGTGTTTGCTTCGATCTGCCTGCTCAGCGCTTCGGCGCTCGGCCTGGGTGCATTGCTGCTGGCGTCGGAACAGCTGTTCAGCGCCCTGAAAATCGTCGGCGCGCTGTATCTGTTCTACCTCGCCTGGCAGAGCTGGCAGCAATCGCGCCAACCCTCCCTGGGCACCGAAGTGCCCCAGGCTGCGCCGGTGCCACGCTTTCGTGCACTGTTCGGGCGCGCATTCATGCTCGGCGCCAGCAACCCGAAAGACATTTTGTTCTTTGCCGCGTTCCTGCCGCAGTTTTTGAGTGCCGAACAACCGTTCCTGCCGCAGTTGCTGGTGATGATTGCCACCTGGACCGTGCTGGATCTGCTGTGCAAGCTGGCTTATGGGCTGGGGGCTCATGGCGCGGCGCGGTATCTGCGTAGCGGCAAGGGGCAAAGCTGGTTTAACCGGGTCAGTGCCGGGTTGTTCAGCGGTGCGGGCGCGGCCTCATTGTTGAGCCGCTAAGGGCAAAAGATCGCAGCCTCGTTGCACTCGACAGCTCCTACAGGGGGAATGCGTTTCCATGTAGGAGCTGCCGAAGGCTGCGATCTTTTGACTTTCCACCAGGCGAAAAAAAGCCCGCAGTGTGAGCGGGCAAAAGACCAAAGA
>NZ_JBFTMK010000678.1:0-5460 GCF_056396965.1 Pseudomonas sp. 05N434 | reverse complement strand
TGATTATCCATGGTCCGAGCCGCAAACCCTGCCACGCACCGCGATCTACCACCCGCAAAAAAGCCCCGCGCACCTTCAGGATTGGCAAGCCGATTGGCAAGCCGATCAGCCGGTGGCGGCGGTGCTGTTTTACCGCTCGCACTTGCAGGCGGCGAACACCGGTTTCATCGATATTTTCTGCCAGCGTTTGCAGGCGGCAGGGCTCAACCCGTTGCCGATTGCGCTGGCCAGTCTGAAAGAGCCCGGCTGCCTGGCGGTGGTCGAGGACTGGCTGGATGAAGTTGAGGCGGGGGTGATTCTGAACACCACCGGTTTCGCCCAGTCCAGCCCTGAAGCGCCGCACCTGCGGCCGTTTCGTCGCAACATCCCGGTGATCCAGGCGATCTGCGCCCAGGACAACGAGCCCGGCTGGCTTGCCAGCGAGCAAGGCCTCGGTCCCCGTGACTTGGCGATGCACATCGCGCTGCCGGAGCTGGACGGGCGAATCATCAGTCGGCCGATCAGCTTCAAGGATCTGGCGTGGCGCAGCGAGCGCAGTCAGTCCGATGTGGTTTGCTATCGACCACAACCGGAACGCATGGATTTTGTCGCTGAACTGGCGCGGCGCTGGATCGATCTGGCGCGGCTGCCCAACAGCGAAAAACGCATCGCCCTGATCCTCGCCAACTACCCGACTCGCGATGGACGCATCGGTAATGGCGTCGGTCTCGACACCCCGGCCG
Organism: Pseudomonas sp. 05N434; assembly: GCF_056396965.1. Taxonomy (NCBI): domain Bacteria; kingdom Pseudomonadati; phylum Pseudomonadota; class Gammaproteobacteria; order Pseudomonadales; family Pseudomonadaceae; genus Pseudomonas; species Pseudomonas sp. 05N434. The sequence continues at coordinate 4,738 of NZ_JBFTMK010000678.1, read as the reverse complement.
CGGCGCTGAACATCCTGCGTGCCCTGTACGCCGAAGGTTATCCGTTGCCGGCCGAGTTGCCGGACAGCGGCACCGCGCTGATCCAGCAACTGCTTGGTGGTGTCAGCAATGATCTGGACACTATCGATCAACGTCCGTGCCAGCAAAGCCTGGCGCTGGATGATTACTTTTTGATGTTCAACGCACTGCCCGAAGCCAATCGCGAGGCGGTGCTGCAACGTTGGGGCACGCCCGAAAGCGATCCGATGTTCCGTGGCGGGCGAATGATGATTGCCGGGTTGCGCTTCGGCCTGACCTTCGTCGGCATTCAACCGGCGCGGGGTTATCAGGTTGACCCGAGCGCGGTCTATCACGACCCGGACCTGGTGCCGCCCCACGGTTATCTGGCGTTCTACTTCTGGTTGCGCAACACCTACGGCGCCCACGGCGTGATCCATGTCGGCAAGCACGGTAACCTCGAATGGCTGCCGGGCAAGGGCGTCGGGTTATCTGAAAACTGCTGGCCCGACGCGCTGCTCGGACCGCTGCCGAACATCTATCCGTTCATCGTCAACGACCCGGGCGAGGGTGCCCAAGCCAAGCGCCGCACGCAAGCGCAGCTGGACGAGAAGCTCGACAGCGATGCCGACGCGGCGATCTGGTTGCCGCGCCTGGACACTTACCTGTGTGACTTGAAGGAATCGCAGATCCGCGATGGCCTGCACGTGTTTGGCGAGTCGCCGACCGGGCGATTGCGCATCGACACTTTATTGGCCTTGCTGCGCATTCCTCGCGGTGACGGTCGTGGCGCGCAATCGAGCGTGCTGCGGGCGCTGGCCAAGGCGTTCGAATTGGGCTTCGATCCACTGGATTGCGTGTTGGCTGATCCTTGGAACGGTCCTCGGCCGGATGCCTTGCAGGCGGTCAGTGATGAGCTGTGGCGCACGGCGGGGGATACCCGTGAGCGTCTGGAACTGTTCGCCGCGCAGTTGATCGAGCAAGCCTTGAGCGCTGAAATTGCTCCGTTGAACCAGCCAGGCTGGTCCGACGTGAGCGCGATCATCGACAGTTTGCGCGAGGTCGTCGCCCCGCGCCTGGACGCCTGCGGCCCGGCGGAAATGCGCGGCCTGCTGGACGCCCTCAGCGGGCGATTCGTCCCGGCCGGGCCGAGTGGTGCGCCCAGCCGTGGACGGCTGGACGTGTTGCCCACCGGGCGCAATTTCTATTCGGTGGACGTGCGCAACCTGCCGACCACCACGGCGTGGCGCATCGGTTTTCAATCCGCGAACCTGATTCTTGAACGGCACTTGCAGGATCATGGCGATCACTTGCGCCAGCTCGGCCTGTCGGTCTGGGGCACCGCGACCATGCGCACCGGCGGCGATGACATTGCCCAGGCCATGGCCTTGATGGGTGTGCGGCCGGTGTGGGCGACGGGCAGTCAGCGGGTCGACGACTTCGAGATTCTGCCGTTGAGCCTGCTGGACCGGCCGCGGGTGGACGTGACCTTGCGCGTCTCCGGATTCTTCCGCGATGCTTTTGCCAACCTGATCCGGCTGTTCGACGCCGCCGTGCAAGCGGTCGCCGCGCTGGATGAACCGGACGATCTCAACCCGTTGGCAGCCAAGGTTCGTGCCGAGCGCGAAGCGCTGCTGACGTCCGGTCTGGATGAAGAAGCGGCCAGGCGACAGGCCGGCTGGCGGATCTTCGGGGCCAAACCGGGTGCTTACGGTGCCGGCGTGCAAGGTGCCATCGACGGTCGTTTGTGGCAGAGCCGCGAAGACCTGGCCGAGGTTTACCTGAACTGGGGCGGCTACGCTTACGGCGGCTCCGATGAAGGCACCGCCGCACGCGAGCAGTTCGCCCAGCGTCTGAGCCAGGTGCAGGCCGTGCTGCAAAATCAGGACAACCGCGAGCACGACTTGCTCGATTCCAACGACTATTACCAGTTCCAGGGCGGCATGCTGGCGGCCGTCGAAAGCCTCGGCGGCGCAGCGGCGGCGAGTTATCACGGCGACCACAGTCAGCCGGACTTGCCGAAGATCCGCACATTGAAGGAAGAGCTGAACCGGGTGATCCGTTCCCGGGCGGCCAATCCGAAATGGATCGACGGGATCAAGCGTCATGGCTATAAAGGCGCGTTCGAACTGGCGGCGACGGTCGATAACCTGTTTGCGTTCGACGCCACCACGCAGTTGATCGACGATCACCAGTATGCGTTGCTGGCGGACGCCTATTTGCTTGATCCGGCGACCCGGGAGTTTGTTCGCGAACACAATCCCCACGCCTTGCGCGACATGACCGAGCGCCTGCTCGAAGCGCAGCAACGGGGGATGTGGCAGGAGCCGGGTGAATACCGCGAGGCGCTGGAGTTTTACGACTGCTACGCAGCCGAGCGGGAGCAAGCTCCCTCGCCACAGAGTAATCACCGACCATGACCGAGATTTGTACATGACCGACACCCCCCATTTCCCGCTCTCCGCCGTGGTCGGCGCCGATGACTTGAAGCTCGCCCTGTACCTGACCGCCATCGACCCGAAAATCGGAGGCGTGCTGATCGAAGGCCCGCGCGGCATGGCCAAGTCGACCCTGGCCCGAGGCCTGGCGGACCTGCTGGCCAGCGGTCAATTCGTTACCTTGCCCCTGGGCGCCACCGAAGAACGGCTGGTCGGCACCCTCGATCTCGACGCGGCCTTGAGCGAAGGGCGCGCACAGTTTTCTCCGGGTGTATTGGCCAAGGCCGACGGCGGTGTGCTCTACGTCGATGAAGTGAACTTGCTGCCCGACCATCTCGTGGACCTGCTGCTCGATGTGGCCGCCAGCGGCACCAACCTGATCGAGCGCGACGGGATTTCCCATCGGCATTCGGCGAAGTTTGTGCTGATCGGCACCATGAACCCGGAAGAGGGCGAACTGCGCCCGCAACTGCTCGACCGCTTTGGCCTGAACGTCGCCCTCAGTGGCCATACCGCACCCGCCGAGCGCGGCCAGATCATCCGTCGTCGACTGGATTTCGACAGCGATCCGCAAGGCTTCTGCGCCGAGTGGGAAAGTCAGCAACACGCCCTGCGCGAGCGTTGCCAGAAGGCGCGTGCGGCCCTGGCGAGCATCCCGCTCGACGATGCCGCACTGGCGCAGATCACCGAGCTCTGCTTTGCTGCCGGTGTCGACGGCTTGCGGGCCGATCTGGTCTGGCTGCGCGCGGCGCGGGCACATGCGGCCTGGCGCGGTGCGAACGCCATTGCCGAAGAGGATATCGACGCGGTCGCCGAATTTGCCTTGCGTCATCGTCGTCGGGAGCATTCGACCTCTGCGCCGCAAAACTCCCAAGCGCCACAGCAATCCCCTGCGCAAACCACCAACCCGAACGAAGGTCAGGGCCAGTGGGGCGAAATGCCCGCCCAGGCGCTGCCGGTCGGTGCTCGACGTGAAGTGCCGAGCTGGCCAAAAAAGCCCTAGGCATTCGCCCTCGATCAGACGCGGGGGCGAATGCCAGACCCCGCGCAGGCCGGCTGGATCACGGTAAACAGGGCAAGCGTCACGCCGCCCGTAGCGGATCGGTCAACTGGCCCGGCACCTTGCTCAATGGCCGACCGCGTCAACGCGATGACCTATTGTTCCATCTGCGGACCCGCACCCCGCATGAACTGTGGCTGGTGATCGTCGATGCCTCGACCTCGACCCGGCGCCATCAGGCGTTGAGCGATGCCAAGGGCTTGCTGGCACAACTGTTCGACGATGCCTATCGCCAGCGCGCACGCCTGGCTTTGCTGACCGCCAGCGGTCACTTGCCGAAGTGGCAGGTGCAGGGGTTGAAAGCTTCTGCGGGCTTACGCGATTGGCTCGAGGGATTGGGCGCCGGCGGCGGGACGCCGATGCTGGCGGCGCTGGGCGAGGCGGGGCACTGGCTGGTGGCACGGCAAAAGCGTTTTCCGGCCGAACAGCAGCGGCTGTTGCTAGTGACGGATGGACGGTTGAAGGAATGGTCGACATTGCCGGAGCTGGATTGTCCGGGGTTGCTGATCGACATCGAGCGCGGGCCGATTCGACTCGGGCGGGCAAAGGTGTTGGCAGCGCAGTTACAGGTTGATTATCGACATATCGATGAGCTGATTTCAGGTTGAGTTTTGTGCTGACAGTGCTGGCCCCATCGCATCGCTGCCCTATGCTCTGTAAACAAACCCATCACAGGAGTGACCCATGCGCGTTCTAGCCCGCAACGATCAGGACGATTTCCGCGTCAAAGCCTACGCCGGCACCAACGGTGTGCTGCTGGCCATCGACCTGGCCGAACCCCGCCGCAAAGGCCTGCTGGGGTTTGCCATCGAAAAACAGCAAGGTGACAAACCCTGGTTGTTTCTGTTCAACAGCCTGACCTTTCCCGGCAAGGATCATACGTTCCCCCAGTTTCACGCCACCCCCAGCGATGCCGCGCCTTTGCAGAAGTTTCGCTGGGCCGRTTACGCAGTCAATCCGGGTGTGACGATCCATTATCGGGTTCACCTGGCCTATGGCACTGCCGATACGCCACAGTTGGGTGAAAGCCTGGAAGTGACGGTCACCACGGACAATGGCCTGCCCAAGGGGCAGAACGTGATATTCAACCGAGCAGTGGCTGCCAGTCAGGCGTTCCAGCGCAAATTCGCCGACCTCGATGCGCTGCTCAGCGTCAACAAGACACTGCCCATCGAAGAACCAGCGCAAATTCGCCGACCTCGATGCGCTGCTCAGCGTCAACAAGACACTGCCCATCGAAGAA
>NZ_JBFTMK010000677.1:0-3300 GCF_056396965.1 Pseudomonas sp. 05N434 | reverse complement strand
GTGCTGTATGTGTTGGGTGCCATCGGCCTGTTCCTCAGCGCCTGGCTGTCGGTACCGGTGCTGCAACTGGCGGCGCTGTGCCTGGTGGCGTTCGCGCTGTTTTCCTGCACGGCGGTGTTCTGGACCTTGCCGGGGCGCTTCTTCGCCGGCGCCAGTGCGGCGGCAGGAATCGCGTTGATCAATTCGGTGGGCAACCTCGGCGGCTACATCGGCCCGTTCGTGATTGGTGCGCTGAAGGAGTACACCGGCAACCTGGCGTCGGGGCTGTATTTCCTGTCCTGCGTGATGGTGTTCGGCCTGGTCCTGACCGGCGTGGTGTATCGCCTGCTGGAACGCAAGCATGTGCTGCCGGCCGACCAGTTCGCGGCAAGTGCCCGCGGTGCTACCCGTACCTGACGCGAGATTGGCCAACAAGTTTTGCATTAACAGGAGAAGGTTCATGCGTTTAGTTCAGTTCGAATTGAGTAATGGCGAACGCCGCGTCGGCGTGGTCGAAGACGGTCTGGTGCGTGAAGTGCAGGATGCGCACACGGTGCGGGATCTGGCGCTGGCGGCGATCGAGGCGGGCACCACTCTTGAGCGACAGGTTCAAACCCTGGGGCTGGGCATCAGCCACAACTATGCCGAATTGCTGGCCAAGCTGCGCATCCTGCCGCCGCTGGATCACCCGGACCCGGCGCATATGCTGGTCAGCGGCACCGGCCTGACCCATTTGGGCAGCGCCTCGGCTCGGGACAAAATGCATCAGCAGGCCGGCGATGAAGCGGCGATGACCGACACCATGCGCATCTTCAAGTGGGGTGTGGAGGGCGGTAAACCTGCAGCCGGCCAGGCCGGCGTGCAACCGGAATGGTTCTACAAGGGCGATGGCAGCATCGTCGTGCGACCGGGCAAGCCTTTCCCGCTACCACCCTTTGCTGAAGATGCCGGGGAAGAGCCCGAACTCAGCGGCCTCTATGTCATCGGCCACGACGGCAAACCGTATCGCCTCGGTTTTGCGGTGGGTAACGAGTTCTCCGATCACGTGATGGAACGCAAGAATTACCTTTACCTGGCCCATTCGAAACTGCGCAGTTGCAGCTATGGCCCGGAGCTTCGGGTCGGCGAATTGCCGCAACACCTGGCGGGCACCAGTCGCATCCTGCGCGACGGCGAAGTGCTCTGGCAGAACGAGTTCCTCAGTGGCGAAGCCAACATGTGCCACAGCCTGGAAAACCTCGAGTATCACCATTTCAAGTACAGCCAGTTCCTGCGCCCCGGCGATGTGCACATCCACTTCTTCGGCACCGCGACCCTGTCCTTCGCCGATGGCATCCGTACCCGGCCGGGTGATGTGTTCGAGATCAGCCAGGCTGAGTTCGGCGCACCCTTGATCAACGGCATCGCTCCGGTTGAAGCAGCGTTCGAACCCGGCACCGTCGGCACACTTTAAGGAGACACCCATGACCCGGATTCTTGGTCACAACTACATCGGCGGCCAGCGTAGTGCTGTCGGCACCGTCAAACTGCAGAGCGTCGATGCCAGCACTGGCGAGGCCTTGCCCCACGATTTCTACCAGGCCACCGTTGCAGAGGTCGACGCCGCCGCGAAGGCTGCTGCCGCCGCTTACCCGGCCTATCGCAGCCTGAGCGCCGAGCGCCGTGCGCAATTTCTGGACACGATTGCCGATGAACTGGACGCCCTTGGCGATGAGTTCGTGGCCGTGGTCTGCCGCGAAACCGCGTTGCCGGCGGCGCGGATTCAAGGTGAGCGTGGGCGCACCAGCGGCCAGATGCGTCTGTTCGCCAAGGTGCTGCGGCGTGGTGATTTCTATGGCGCGCGGATCGATCTGGCGCTGCCGGAACGCCAGCCACTGCCGCGTCCGGACCTGCGTCAGTACCGCATTGGCCTGGGGCCGGTGGCGGTGTTTGGCGCGAGTAACTTTCCGTTGGCGTTTTCCACGGCTGGCGGTGACACCGCTTCGGCCTTGGCCGCCGGCTGCCCGGTGGTGTTCAAGGCCCACAGCGGCCACATGGCAACCGCTGAATGGGTGGCCGACGCGGTGATTCGCGCCGCTGAAAAAACCGCCATGCCGGCCGGTGTGTTCAACATGATCTACGGTGGTGGAGTAGGGGAAGCGCTGGTCAAGCACCCGGCGATTCAGCTTCAGTGGTGCAGGGCTGCGGGCAGTTCTGTACCAATCCGGGGCTGGTGATCGGCATTCGTTCGCCGCAGTTCAGTGCGTTCGTGCAGCAGGTGGCCGGGCTGATCGGCGATCAGCCGGCGCAAACCATGCTCAACGCCGGCACCTTGAGCAGCTATGGCAAAGGCCTGCACAAGCTTCTTTCGCATCCGAAAATCGAGCACTTGGCCGGTAATCCGCAACAAGGCAATCAGGCGCAGCCGCAATTGTTCAAGGCGGATGTGAGTCTGTTGCTCGATGGCGATGAAGTGCTGCAAGAGGAAGTGTTCGGCCCGACCACGGTGTTTGTTGAAGTGGCGGATCAGGCGCAACTCAGTGCTGCGCTGAACGGCCTGCACGGGCAACTGACGGCAACGATTATCGGTGAGCCGGCGGACTTCGAACGCTTCGGTGAGCTGACGCCCTTGTTGGAGCAGAAGGTCGGGCGGATCTTGCTCAACGGTTATCCGACGGGTGTGGAAGTCTGCGATTCGATGGTCCATGGCGGACCGTATCCAGCGACTTCCGATGCGCGCGGCACTTCGGTGGGCACCCTGGCCATCGACCGTTTCCTGCGCCCGGTGTGCTTCCAGAACTACCCCGACAGCCTGCTGCCGGACGCGTTGAAGAATGGCAATCCGTTGCGCATCCAACGTTTGGTCGATGGCAAACCATCACGAGAAGCGCTCTAACGGCTGTGGCGAGGGGGCTTGTCGGAACGCCGCACCGCCCCGTTGGGCTGCAAAGCAGCCCCAAAATCGCTGATGTACCAAAGATTTTGTGAGTGCTACGCACTCAAACGGGGGCAAGCCCCCTCGCCACAGTCCGTTYCCGCATTGAGCTATCATTGCGTCTTTCCCATTCAAAGATTGACTGCCATGACTGCCGTAAACGACACCTTGCTCAACGCCCTCGAACATTGCGACATGCTGGAGATCGACGGGCTGCACGCTTTCGACTTCTCTCTCGATGAAGACGATAACCTGCACATCGAATGCATGGACGGTCGGGCGCTCAAGCGCTGGGAGTTCAGCATGGCGCAGATCAAGGCAGCGACTTTCGATCCCGATTTGAAGAGCTGGATCATCACCGGTGATTCCGGTGAACACCGGCTGGTGCCTATGGAAGCGTTTGGTGG
>NZ_JBFTMK010000676.1:0-2351 GCF_056396965.1 Pseudomonas sp. 05N434 | reverse complement strand
GCGTATTGACCGAATAAGAAAAATTAGAAACGACACAGTTCATTCCCCAGAAAAAACAACTACAGAACAGCTAATATCTGCACGAGCAGAAATAGAAAAAATCATAAATACATTCAGCTTACCCTGAGCATTATCTCAACAAAAAACCGTATAAAACACCCATAACATAACTCAAAAAACATACGACAGGTCAATTATCAAATGAAAACTTTCAGTCAACGTAAAGGCTTGAAGACGCAGTCTGAAACGATTCAAGTTAACTCAATGAGCACTGAGCTTCGCAACTCTTTGTGGAATGCACTAGATGTGTCCTTATGGTCCACAAAAAACTATCTTTATTGCAACTACGACGAACCAGTCATTCAACCATTTAGCAAAGCGCTTTGGTTCCACTTCTTTAAAAAAACCATAGACTCAAGACCTGATCGCACGTATAAAATTCTTGAAGACATTCGCACCTATTTCTTTAAATGCGAATGGCATGAAATATATGACTTTTTAGAATTCACTGTAACTTATCACAAGAACTCAAACTCTCGATTAGCAGAATATATAAACCACTTCCTAGAAAGAGAGTTATCCGCTTATCGTTTCGTTTCAGAGCAAATTACAGACATCACAAGCACACAGGAACTGGAAATGCTTGATTCGGCGCTAGCCGATTCCCGTTTTTCCGGTGTAACTGCTCACTTACAACGCGCACTTGAACTTTATGCAAGCCGTGACAATCCCGATTATCGGAACTCAATTAAAGAGTCGATATCAGCAGTTGAAAGTATGGCTCGAATCGTAGCGGAAAACCCAAAAGCGACCTTAAGTGACGCGCTCAAAGCATTGGAGAAAAAAGGGAAACTTCATTCTGCGCTCAAAGATGGTTTCGTCAAACTCTACGCATATACTAGCGATGAAGGTGGTATTCGTCATGCCATGCTTGATGAACCGAAGCTATCTGCTGCTGACGCCCGATATTTTATGCTTTCCTGCACATCGTTCGTAAACTATTTAAAGGCTCAGCTAGCATAAAATCTTATCTCGGGGGCACAGATGAAAATTTAAATCTCTCATCAACACACACAAAACCACGGAGTTTTAGCTTCACACTTAACCCAAGAATACAATAACAAGAGAAAGGCCCGCCTTTTATGCGATCAGGGTTTAGACACCACCCCACAATACAACTCTATCTTCGCCGCAAAAAACCAGATTTAAAGAAATAACAACTTATCATTAATAAAATCCGTAGATACTCATTCGACATTACTTGAAACCTTATATCCGCAAAAAACAAATTACAAACTTTGCTCCACCACTTCTAATAAGTTATTGGCTAATCAAGTCCGCACGCTAATCCTACACAAAAGTCAGATGCCTCCACCTTGCCCCCTACCCCATCAAAGCTTATAGTCCGCCCCGTCGCCCACATGGCGACCAGGTTTGGCGACCTGTTCGATCGGGTGCAAAAGCTCTGTGCTTTATTGCAGACGCTGTTGCACGCTCGCAAAGCTGTCTTTATGGCAGCTGTGCGCGGGAGACCTTCGGGTCTGCCGGTATTCCGATCCCGGTTCGCCAACCTGCGTACAGCTGTCACCCACTCGTTTGGCGACGATTGAGGGGCAGTCAACCTTTGCATTGATCGGAGTTTTCAAACATGGATAGATACATGCCCCTCACCGGAATCGACCTGATCCCGGCCTCCCTGCTCATCGACACCCAAGCCCCACTCGACGTCCTGCAAGCCATGGCCGACTACCGCATCCGCACGGTCACCCAGGTGCTGGAAAACATCGCCTTCCGCGCCGAGATCGGTTGCGACACGGTGGTGCTGTCGGATTTTGCCAAACTGCTGGCCATTCCCCTGCGCGATGGGTGTGACTTGATGGATGTGATCGGTAGACGCTTGCGGGCGCAGACGGCGGAGTAAATGAAAACGGGCGCTGACCGGCGCCCGTTTTTTTTTGATATGGCGTGAACGCTTTATCGCGATGTTGTACAGCTCCTGCATAGCGATAGGACTAATCCCTGGTAGCGATAAATCCCTACATCCCTTCAGTCAATCTGCTCGAACCGCCGCCGCTTCATGAACAATCCCATCCCTATCGCCACGGCAAAAACCGACAGCAACCCCAGATCAAACCCCAACAAGCGGATCTGACCTGCCACAACGCAGCCAATCGCACCCGCCGCCACCAACACCACTCCTAGCCACTTGCGTAGCAGATACGGTTTGAGGAATTGATCAAGCAGAAAGGACAACACCAAGGCAATGACCAATTGAGTAATTACGGACATGTACGTCTCCAGTCAGGTCTTGATGATCAATGTCGAAAGGGTGCGTTGCGGGCCGATACCGC
>NZ_JBFTMK010000675.1:0-2355 GCF_056396965.1 Pseudomonas sp. 05N434 | reverse complement strand
CTTTACGCAGTGAATGGTTGCCGGGATCAATCAAGCCTTTATATTTTCTGGAATCAAATTCCAAAAACAACCTGGAGCTTTTAAACGATGCCTGCCGACTCTCCCCTCCTTGCGGACATCGAATGCGATGTGCTGATCGTCGGCTCCGGTGCGGCCGGATTGTCCGCAGCTGTAACCGCAGCCTGGCATGGCTTGAAAGTGATCRTGGTCGAGAAAGACCCGGTGTTCGGCGGCGCCACGGCGTGGTCCGGCGGATGGGCCTGGGTGCCGTGCAATCCTCTGGCGCGTCGTGCCGGCATCGTTGAAGACGTCGAGCAACCGCGCACTTACCTGAAGCACGAATTGGGTGAGCGTTACGATCCGGCGATGATCGACTCGTTCCTTGAGGCTGGCCCGCGAATGGTCGCGTTCTTCGAGCAACACACTGCCCTGCAATTCGCCGATGGCAACGCCATCGCCGACATTCATGGCGACACGCCGGGCGCCGGCACCGGCGGACGGTCGGTGATCGCTGCGCCTTATGACGGACGAAAAGTCGGCAAGCTACTGAAGCGCCTTCGCAAAACCATGCGGGAAACTTCGTTCATGGGCATGCCGATCATGGCGGGGGCGGACCTGAGCGCATTTCTCAACCTGACGCGCTCTTTGCCCGCGGCATGGCATGTGACCCGGCGCTTCACCCGGCACTTGTTCGACCTCGTTGTTCATGGTCGGGCGATGCAACTGGTCAACGGCGTGGCGCTGGTTGCGCGGTTGGCAAAGTCCGCCGAAGACCTGGGCGTCTTGCTCTGGGAATCGGCACCGGTGACCGAGTTGCTTCGCGAAGGCGATCAGGTGCAAGGCGCGATCGTCAGTACCGCCAAAGGCAATATCCGCATCCATGCACGCAAGGCCGTGGTGCTCGCGACCGGAGGTTTCGCCAATGATATCGAGCGACGCAAGGCATTGTTCCCCCGCACACCAACCGGCAACGAACACCTGGCGCTGCCGCCTCTCGGCGTCGCCGGTGATGGTTTGCGATTGGGCGAAAGCGCCGGTGCGCGGGTCAACACCGACATGGCATCGCCCGTGGCCTGGGCGCCGGTTTCGCAAGTGCCGCACAGTGACGGCAGCATCGGCCACTTCCCGCACATCATCGAACGCGGCAAACCGGGGATCATCGGTGTGCTGAGCAACGGCCGGCGCTTCGTCAACGAAGCCGACGGCTACTACGACTACGTGACGGCCATGGTCGCCGCCGCACCGCTGGGCGAAGAAGTCGCCTCCTGGCTGATCTGCACTCATGGTTTTCAACGGCGTTATGGCCTGGGAATTTCTCGGCCGTTTCCGGTGCCGCTGTCATCCTTTATCCGCAGCGGTTATCTGAAAACCGGCAACACTGTCGAGGAATTGGCCCTGGCCTGCGGCATCGACCCAAACGGATTGCGCAGCACGGTGGATGAATACAACCGGTGTGCGCGCAACGGCGAAGATCCGTTGTTCGGTCGTGGCTCGACGCCCTACAACCGCAAACAGGGCGATGCGTTGCAGCAACCCAACCCGTGCGTCGCGCCGATTGAACAAGGCCCGTTCTACGCCGTGAAGGTCCAGCCTGGCTGCTTTGGCACCTTCGCCGGGCTCAAGGTCAATGAACATGCCCAGGTTCTTGGCGAGTCGGGGCAGGCCATCGCCGGGTTGTATGCAGCGGGCGGCGACATGGCCAGCATCATGGGCGGGCACTATCCCGCCGGCGGTATCAATCTCGGCCCGGCGCTGACCTTCGGCTACATCGCTGCCCGGCATATCGCCGATATAGAGTGAGTTTGATCAGTGATTCTCGAGACAAGCATTCGCCCACTCGGTAAAAACCTGTCGCCCTGAAGGAATTCGCTGGGCTATCCGTGTTCAATACAAGTCTGAAATGTTCCGTGCGCAGTAAAAGACAGACGACCGGACTGGCGCCGCTCTCACTGACCAGCAACACTCATCACCATATTCAAACGAGGACTCACCCCCATGCTATGGAAAAAAGGCCGACGCAGCGACAACGTGGTCGATGCCCGTGGCGATGATGTCGGCGGTGGGGGTGGCGGGATGCGCTTCGGCGGGGGCAAGGGCCTGAGCCTGACGGCGATCCTGTTGATCGTCGGGATCGGCTGGATCACCGGCCAGGACCCGATGCAGATCCTCGGTCAATTGACCGGACAAATGAGCGAGCAATCGGCTCCGGCCACCACCCACACCCGCAAGGCACCGCCGGCCAATGATGAAAACGCCGAATTCGTGCGCTCGATCCTCGGCGACACCGAAGACACCTGGGGCCAGATTTTCCAGCAGGCCGGTCGGCAATATAAAGACCCGACCCTGGTGCTGTTC
>NZ_JBFTMK010000674.1:0-2364 GCF_056396965.1 Pseudomonas sp. 05N434 | reverse complement strand
GAACAGTCCGGCTCCGAAGCCGTAGACGGTGTCGCTGAAGTGCAGGTCGGTACTCATCTGCATCTTGGCGAAGCCGATGTTGATCCGGTCCAGATGGGCGAACAGGTAACAGATCAACAGCAATGGCATCAGGCGCCAGGTAACGGTGCTGTGGGTTCGATCGTGCTCGGCAAGGGTGATGCTGTCAGCGGTATTGGCTGTGCTCATGATGTTGTACTTTTTGTTTGAGTGGCCGTTGGCGGAAGGAGGGCGTGAATCAGCCCGCCTGGTTCTTCAAGAAGGCATGCACGTTGTTCTGCTTGAAATTCAGTTCGGGGTGCAGCTCGATCATCTCGAACGACAGCGCCAGCAGCCGTTGCGACTGCAGTTCGGCGAAGTGCTCGGTGATTACGTTGAACAGTGTTTGTGCGACTGTCTGTCGGGTCGGCAGATCTCGTCCGTGACCGACCTTGAGGGTCATATGGACGAAGGCGTAATCGTGCTTGCCATCAGCCATGCGCCAGGTGTCCAGGCGCACTCCACGACTGCGGATGCCGCCCAGGGGGAACACGCCGCTGTCGCCGAGGGAGGCGTGGACTTTTTCGAACAGGCTGGGCAAGTCGGCTTGTTGTTCGATGTTGTCGGTGTATTCAGCAATGAAATGAGGCATGTGAGTCTCCCGTAACGTTGATGTTTCGCATCGCGTAGCAGCTGTCGAGCGGAGCGAGGCAGCGTCCGGCTGCGAAGCAGTCGTAACCCCATACACCTCTGTGTTTCAGGTAAATCGAGAGCACCGGTTTTACGAGGACTACGTCCTCGGACGCCGCCTCGCTCCGCTCGACAGCTGCTACGCCAGTTCCTGTCTGGTACCTCAGAGAGGGAAAATGGCGTTGATCTGGCCAGTGCCTGAACTGCCGAAGGGCTCGGTCAGTACTTCCACCGGTTTGTTGTACTCGGGCCCGCCAAGCAGTCCGAGGAGCATGGCGGTGTCGTGCATCTTGCCTTCGCCGAAGCAGTGCTCGGCGTAGTCCGGGAGCATTGCGCAGAACTCCTTGAAGCGACCTTGCTTCCACATCTCGACCACGTGCAGGTCCATCTGCTTGTCGAATTCACGGGTCCAGTTGTGAATGTTGGCTTCGGCTTCACGGTCGTCGGAGAAACGGTGGGACAGCGAGCCGGAGGCCAGCACCAGCACCTTGCGGTCGCTCCTATCGATGGCCCGGCGCACGGCAGCGCCGAAGGCGAAGCTGTCTTCTAGGCGATGCCAGGCGCACCAGGCGGCGATGGAGATCACGTCAAACTTCTGCTCGTCCGGGACGCCCATGTGCATGTAGCGCATAGGTACCAGAGTGCCGTATTCCAACTCCAGGCTCGGGATGTTATGGGCCATGGTGCGCACTCCGGCCTGATTGGCCTCGGTGGCGATCAGCTCGCCCAACGCTGGGCAACCCGGGTACTCGTACTCCATGTTCTTGATGAAGTGCGGCAGTTCGTTGCTGGTGTAGATGCCCTTGAAATGCTCGCCGCAGTTGACGTGATAGCCGCTGTTGACCAACCAGTGCACGTCGAACACCACGGCGGTGTCGGCACCGAGCTCGCGGGCGCGACGGCCGATTTCCTTGTGTCCGGCAATTGCCGCCTCGCGACAACCGTGATGCTTGCCGGGCAGTTCCGACAGGTACATCGAGGGTACATGGCAGATTTTCGCGGCCAGGACGACTTCGCCCATGATGATTCTCCTGAAATTGTTGTTATTCGATTCAATCTGGTGGCCAGTGAAGGCTGCGATGAGCCGATGCGCGGCCCATCGCTGCCTTCAGCAGCGACCATCGGCTGTTCAGAGACCCCAACGCGGGATGTGATGACTGCCCATGGAAATGCAGATGTTCTTGATTTCGGCGAACACCTCAAAGCTGTACTGGCCGCCTTCGCGTCCGGTACCGGAACCTTTCACACCACCGAACGGCTGACGCAAGTCCCGCACGTTCTGACTGTTGATGAACACCATGCCGGCTTCGATGCCGTAGGCCAGGCGATGGGCCTTGCCGATGTCCTGGGTCCAGATGTAAGACGCCAGGCCATACTCGGTATCGTTGGCCAGTTGCAGGGCCTCGGCTTCGTCCTTGAACGGAATCAGGCACACCACCGGACCGAAGATCTCTTCCTGGGCGATACGCATCTTGTTGTTCACGTCGGCGAACACCGTCGGCTGAATGAACTGGCCTTTACTCAGGTGCGCCGGCAAGTTGGCCGGACGTTCCAGACCACCGGCGAGGAGGGTGGCGCCTTCCTCGATGCCGATCTTGATGTAGCCAGTGACCTTGTCGTAGTGGGCCTGAGTGATCATCGAGCCGACCTGAGTCTTCGGGTCCTGTGGATCGCCGA
>NZ_JBFTMK010000673.1:0-4055 GCF_056396965.1 Pseudomonas sp. 05N434 | reverse complement strand
TGTCTACCTTGCCCCGGTGAGTCTGAAGGGCCGTTTAGCGAAATTGTTCCGGGTGGTGGCTTGGGGGCTCATGAAGCTCGAGGCGGGCATTTGATCGCGAAACATATAGGTCGAACGGAAGCTCAATTGAGGGCTAGGCTTACAGCAGAACCGAGAATACCAATTGCGTCCACATTTGCTAATAGGGTTGAAGCTGAGGCGGCTGTTTCAGGCGTTATTGATAATAATAAGAAAAAAATTGATGATTTTTTGAGTGGTCAAGAAAGAAGACTAGTTATTAATCAAGTGGTGCCAGCACCTGCAGGTGTTGGTGTAGTGCGCGAGAGTGGAAAGCTTGAAGCATTATCAAAAATAAGGTTAATACTTCAACGAGATCCGGGTTCTCCAACTGGGTATTTCATATTGACAGGGTTTGTAAATGAATAGTGATGATTTTCCGCGCCTTTATCAGTTTTTTGGAGCTTACTTTCATGAAGATTGGATGTGTGAGTTTAAAACGGCTGATGATGTTGTTAAATCGTTTTTATCGGGCTCTAGTAAGGAGGCTGTTTCAGCGGCTAGGGAAGAGATAAGTATGCTTCTGATGGAGTCGACGGGTGAGGGGGAGTTGCGAGATTTTTTGTTAAAGGATATGGGGGCTTGTTATTGCTATTGGCATGAGTGGCCTTCGGGAGAGTCGTGGTTAAAGCACGTTGTTGTTCTCCTTGGTGGTGAACGGAAATAGAGTAAATAAGTTCTTTATTTTTTACTGCTTTAATTGTGTTTCTTTATGGCCGGTCTTTGAAGAATGATGTTGTTAATGATTGTTAAGAAATGGATCGCAGTAGTGCGAGGTACGGATAGGAGTCGGGCAGATAGTTCGGGTTCTGCTGTTCAGCAACAAACCACTAGCTGCGAACTTCGTGGTGAAAGCAAGAGTTGGAGAGCCGTTCCAAGCTCTAGGTTTATAAGCCATAGAGCACAGCTGAATGCTTATAATGAAGTGATGACAAGGGAGGCTAGAAAAATGTCTCGTTTTACTGGGGAGGATAGTAAAGGAAATTTGGTAGTAAGAATGGAGGCTGAAAATGTAGGTCAGGGATATGAGCCTAATCCTTTAGACCCAGAAAATCCGCGTTTCATTCCTCAGATGAATGCCTTTGAGATGAAATTCGATTTTGAGACATTGAAGCCTATAGCGCTTTATCCGATAGAGAAAATCTAATGTTGATGCATCCGTATCTTAATGTTCCATATAATCCAAGTGTAGAGCACTTTCTCGGTGGGTTCGATATATATGATCGCGAGGAGAGTCTTGGGGTTGAGTTGTCGGCGTACGATCCTGGGTGTCCTTCAGATAGAGAATTTTTAATATCCCGGTTTATTGTCAAACGCTTCGCTGCGTTGAGTTATCGGCACAAGTTTGTTTTGTTCTTTGTGTTGGGAGAGGCTCTTGATGGTGACTCGAGTGTTTTTTCTGAGATTTTGGAACATGATCCGATGTCTCCCTCCTCGCTCCCTCCTGGGTGGAATGAAATGGAAAATCCTAGGGCGTTTTTTGAAGATGTGTACCTCAAGTTATCCGAGGCGTGGGTTGATGATCTGTATAAAGCAAGTCAGGAGGATTTTTTAACTTGGTGAAAGCTATCATAAAATCGCTAATAGATTGTCTGGCAGACTGGATCGGGCATGATGGCTACGGCTGCGAAATGTCGAGTTTTCCAAAGGCCTCGATATTCCTACCCCGCGCATAGCTGCCACCCCAGCCTGTAGGAAGGCTGATGGCAGTTCCTGTTTACTGCCTCTGGAACTTGAAAATGAAAAATCTTCACCCCGATCCACCCTACGAAAAACCAATCCCCCACCCAAAAAGCCGCTTCATGGCCCTAACCGGCAACTGCACCGACATGCCCACCCTATTCGTTGATACCCGCGCGCCGCTAGATATCTTGACCGACACTGCCAGCTACCGAATTCGCGCCGTCACYCARGTGCTKGAAAACMTGTCCATGCGYGGTTCAGTCGAGTGYGAWTCKWTSATYCTYAGYGAYTTTGCCTTGCTCTGTGCCATTYCAYTGCGYGATGGSTGTGATGTGCTGGATGTGRTKGGGCGGCGGTTGCGGGCKCGGYCTTCGGAATAACGTCGAGTGGCTTTTGTGGCGAGGGAGCTTGCTCCCGTTGGGCTGCGTAGCAGCCCCAAAACCTGCAATCCCGTTTTGTCAGCTGTACCGAGTGGTTTGGTTTGGCGACTGCTTCGCAGTCGAGCGGGAGCAAGCTCCCTCGCCACAGGTTATGGGGTGGTCTGGATATTTTGGGGCTGCTTTGCAGCCCAACGGGGGCAAGCCCCCTCGCCACAGGGTTTATGGATTGGCGCGGTATTGGGGTTGTACTTGCCCGCTCAGCCGCGAACCCCTGACGTCCTGCGCCGTACAGGGTAAACTTCCCGGCCTTCGCAGGAGCAGCCATGAATTATCGTCACGCCTTCCATGCCGGCAATCACGCCGATGTGTTCAAACACCTGACTTTGACCCGCCTCATCGCCTTGATGTCGCGCAAGGAGCAGCCGTTTGCCTATCTCGACACTCACGCCGGCATCGGTCTGTATGACCTGCAGGGCGATCAGGCCAGTCGTACCGGTGAGTACCTGGAAGGCATCGCGCGATTGTGGGATCAGCCGGATTTGCCAGCGCTGACCGCCGATTACATGAAGGTGTTGCACGAGATGAACCCGGATGGCCAGTTGCGCTATTACCCGGGGTCGCCGGAGTTGGCGCGGCGTTTGACCCGGCCGCAGGATCGCGTGTTGCTCAATGAGAAGCACCCGGAAGACGGTGTGTTGCTCAAGGACAACATGAAGGGCGATCGTCGGGTGAAGGTTCACCTGGGCGAAGGCTGGCATGTGCCGCGTGCGCTGCTGCCGGTGCCGGAGAAGCGGGCGGTGATGTTGATTGATCCGCCGTTCGAGCAGCTTGATGAGATGCAGCGTTGTGCGGCGTCGTTGAAAGAGGCGATTGGCCGTATGCGCCAGACGGTGGCGGCGATCTGGTATCCGGTGAAGGATCAGCGGGCGTTGCGGCGCTTCTATCAGGATTTGGCCGGAACGGGCGCGCCTAAGTTGTTGCGGGTGGAGTTGTTGGTGCATCCGCTGGATACGCCGAACAGCTTGAACGGTTCGGGGTTGGCGATTGCCAATCCGCCGTGGGGGCTGGAGGAAGAGTTGCGTGAGTTGCTGCCGTGGTTGTCCAAGAAGTTGGGGCAGACCCAGGGTGGTTGGCAGATGGATTGGTTGATCGCCGAGAGCTGATCAGTTGCATGTGTGGCGTCTAATCGGACGCCTTCGCGGGCAAGCCTCGCTCCTGCAGGTCGGTGTGACCGTAGGAGCGAGGCTTGCCCGCGATGCTTTTCAGGGGCCGAAATTTAGATCGGGCACGTCACGCCAGTACCGCCAATCCCGCAATACCCCTCAGGATTCTTGGCCAGGTACTGCTGGTGATACGCCTCGGCGTAGTAGAACGTCGGGGCTTCGTCGATTTCAGTGGTAATGATGCCTTTGCCAGCCTTGGTCAGTTCCGCCTGGAACACTTTCGCGCTGTTCTTCGCCGCTTCCAGTTGTTCCGGTTTGGTGCAGTAGATCACCGAGCGGTACTGGGTGCCGATGTCGTTGCCCTGGCGCATGCCCTGGGTCGGGTTGTGCAGTTCCCAGAACATTTTCAGCAGCTGTTCGTAGCTGACTTTTTCCGGCTCATAGACCACGAGCACCACTTCGGTGTGCCCGGTCAGGCCCGAGCAGACTTCTTCGTAGGTCGGGTTCGGCGTGAAGCCGCCGGCATAACCGACCGAGGTGCTGAACACGCCTTCGCGCTGCCAGAATTTGCGTTCCGCGCCCCAGAAGCAACCCAGGCCGAAGATTGCGAATTCTACGTTGCCCGGAAACGGACCCAGCAGCGGGTTGCCGTTGACGAAGTGTTTCTCCGGAACCTTGATCGGGGTTTCGCGGCCAGGCAGAGCTTGTTCTTTAGTCGGGAGCACGTTTTTGTTCACCAGAATTTCCGAGCGCAGAACCATGATCAGTCCTC
>NZ_JBFTMK010000672.1:0-2368 GCF_056396965.1 Pseudomonas sp. 05N434 | reverse complement strand
GTGATTGCCGAGTCGCTGGCTGGAAGCTGATCAGGCTACGGGAGCGTAGGACTTTTATGCCAAGCCAAAGCAAATAACCGGCACCGATAAGCTTGACGACCCAGAAGGCAACGGCGGACGTCTGCA
Organism: Pseudomonas sp. 05N434; assembly: GCF_056396965.1. NCBI lineage: Bacteria > Pseudomonadati > Pseudomonadota > Gammaproteobacteria > Pseudomonadales > Pseudomonadaceae > Pseudomonas > Pseudomonas sp. 05N434. The sequence continues at coordinate 2,242 of NZ_JBFTMK010000672.1, read as the reverse complement.
TCAGCAAAGTCAGTCCTAGCGAAGCGGTTGCCACATGAAAGAGAATTCCCGCCCCGGATGCCATCCCCGACACGATAGCGGCGATCTTGCCCTGGCTGAGTCCTCGGCCTACGGCCAGCAGATTGTCCGGGCCTGGTGCGAGCACCAATAGCAAGCACGCGGCAGTATAGGCAAGCCAGATATTGATCGGAAACACGGCATTCTCCTTAAGCCTCACCGAGGCATCCATCCTCACGTAGCGCCAGAATGTGCCCGTACCAGGCTGCAAAGTCAAAGCCACTGCATTGGAGAGTAACTTCAACCGCCGATTGACTCGTGCGTCTTAATGCAGAGTCGCAATCCTTCGACTTTCTCCAATCCTGATCCGGTCAAGCGCCCGGTTTAGTGCGTCCAAGGCATCAAGGAGGGCCTTCGCCTCAGCTTCCCGGCCATCCCCCCAAAGGCGTTCTGCCATTTTGTTCAGGGCCTGGATGGAGCGCTCAATTTCAGCAGCAGTCGCTACTTTGCTTTCCAGCTGTTTCTTCAGCATTGAGATAACCTATCTGCAGGGCAGTACTTGCCTTCAGTTTCTAGCCCAAGAGTATCGGCCACAAGGGACAATTACCCCTCGTCAGATATCACTTCTTCGACGATTTGCTGCTGGCAGGAATATGCAAATAAGACATCACGCTTTCAGTCAGCTCGGTCGCCAGCTTGACCGCTTCTTTATTACGCGCCATCACACCCGCCACCAAACCTTCAATCAAGGCGAGTACGGCGATGTTGGAGCTGGTCATTACCGGATGGTCGGCGGGGGCAAACAGCACGTGTTCGGCAATGCTGGTGAGCGGCGATGCGGGTGAGTCGGTGATCGCCAGCACCGAGGCGCCGCGCTCATTGGCGAAGCGTGCGAGTTGCAGGGTGTCGAGGGAATAGCGCGGCAGGGAGATCGCCAGCAACACATCCTGATCGGTGATGGCAGCCAGGCGGTAAGCGGCATTTTCGTTGCCGCCCTCCATGCTGATGGCGGTGGCGTCGGCACAGAAGGGCATCAGGGTCGAGGCGGCGAGGCCGGCGAAGTAGACGCTGTTGCCAAAGCCCAGGATGTAAATTTTGCGCGCTTCGATCAGGCGGGTGACGAAGGCTTCAAAGGTGTCGGCGTGGTTGTTGGTGGCTGCCGTGGCGAGGTTGCTGGTGGCGCTCTGGATTTGCTCATGCAGGCCAAATGCACCGCCAGGACGATGCGCCAGTTCGTTGCGCAGTTTGTCGACCGGCGACACCATCTGCTGCAACGTCGCGACCAGCTCGGCCTTCATGCCGGTGTAGCCACCCAGGTTCAGTGCCTTGGCCAGACGATTGACCGCGGCCGGCGAGGTGGAGGTTTCATGGGCCATTTCTTCGATGGTCAGCGTCGCGGCCCTTAGCGGGTGACGCAGGATAAAATCCGCCACCTTGCGCAGTGAAGGCTGTAGATCGGAAACGATTTCCGCCAGTTTACGCATCACCGGCGCGGCATAGACCGTGGTGTCTTTCGAAGGGGTCGGCATGTCCGGCTCTACAGTTCCTGAAGGGTTGGAGAAGGCTTGGTTCGAGGTTGGCAGGAGTGTATCGCATGCCAAACCTCGTTGTGCATCGCCAAGCCAGGGAGCGGTGAGCGAGCCGGTGGTTATTTCAAGCTGCCGGCCAGAAACTGCCGAAGCMGCTCGGACTGCGGATTGACCAGCACTTCACGCGGATTGCCGCGCTCTTCGACCAGGCCCTTGTGCAGGAACACCAGCTGGTTCGAGACCTCGCGGGCAAAGCCCATTTCGTGGGTCACGACCACCATGGTGCGGCCTTCGAGTGCGAGGTCCTGCATGACTTTCAGCACCTCGCCGACCAGCTCGGGGTCGAGGGCTGAGGTCGGTTCATCGAACAGCATCACTTCCGGCTCCATGGCCAGTGCCCGGGCAATCGCTACCCGCTGCTGCTCACCACCCGACATATGCGCCGGCCAGGCGTCCATGCGGTGCGCCACGCCGACTTTGTTCAGGTAATGCTCGGCCTTTTCCCGCGCCTGTTTCTTGTTGATGCCCAGCACATGCACCGGGGCCTCCATGACGTTTTCAAGGGCGCTCATGTGCGACCAGAGGTTGAAATGCTGAAACACCATCGACAGTCGGCGTGGCGCACCGCATGGACGCCTGGCCGGCGCATATGTCGGGTGGTGAGCAGCAGCGGGTAGCGATTGCCCGGGCACTGGCCATGGAGCCGGAAGTGATGC
>NZ_JBFTMK010000671.1:0-2374 GCF_056396965.1 Pseudomonas sp. 05N434 | reverse complement strand
CCCGGCCCGCACCGCCAATGCCACCGTGGCCACCAACGTGTTGCTCTACGCCTTCACCCACTTGCGTTTCACCCTGGTCGGCCGCTACTTCCACAACGGCGGCAACTGGGAGGACGGCAGTGAGTTGAATTTCGGCGACGGCGACTTCCGCGCCCGTTCCAACGGCTGGGGTTACTACGCCGGTGTCGGCTATCAGTTTTAAGGCTCATTTGAATCAGGAGGTTTTATGAAAGCAATGACGCGTCTTTCCCTGTCTGTCGGTTTTGCGGCAAGCACCCTGCTCTCTTCCTCTGCCTGGGCGGTAGAAGCGCCGATCCAGCCGAAAGTGATGCTGATCACCATGTTCGCTCCCGAAGCGCAGAACTGGATCGATCGCCTGGAACTCAAGCAGGAAGTGCGAGTACCGGGCCTGTCCGCCGAGTACCCGAACATTCGCTGCAACACCGAACAGGTGTGCCTGATGGTCACCGGCATGGGCCAGACCAATGCGGCGGCCTCGACCCTGGCCCTGGCGCTGTCGCCGAAATTCGACCTGCGCAAAAGTTACTTCCTGATCGCCGGGATTGCCGGCATCAACCCAAAACACGGGACCCTCGGCACCACCGCGTGGGCGCACTACCTGGTGGAGTTTGGCACCCAGTGGGAACTGGATTCCCGGGACGCGCCGAAAGACTGGCCGACCGGTTACCTGGGCATTAACACCAAAGGCCCGAACGAAAAACCGCCGCTGGATTACAAGACCGAAGTCTTCGAACTCAACCCAAAGCTGCAGGCCAAGGCCTTCGCCCTGAGCCACAAGGTCGAGCTGAGCGAGAGCAAGGAGTCGGCGGCGTGGCGCTTGAAGTATCCGTCGGCCCCGGCCAATCAGCCGCCGGTGGTGACCCAGTGCGACACGCTGGCGGGCAATACCTGGTTTTCCGGGACGCGCTTGAGTGAGCGGGCGGAAGTCTGGACAAAATTGCTGACCAACAACGAAGGTGTCTACTGCACCACTCAGCAGGAAGACAACTCCACCTACGAGGCACTGCTGCGGGCCAGTCGCGAAGGTCTGGTGGATGTCCGCCGTTTGGCGGTGGTACGCGCCGGTTCCGACTTCGACCGGCCCGCGCCGGGCCAGAGCGAGGTGGATAACCTGCTCAAATACGCCGATCAGGGCGGGTTTGTGCCGGCACTGGAGAACCTGTACCGCACGGGGAATCCGTTGGTGCAGGAGATCTTAAAGAATTGGTCGGCTTGGGAGAAAGGCGTGCCTGAGGCCTGATTCATACGTCCCTATGTGGGAACGGGCTTGCCCGCTCCCACATTTGATCCGGGGTGTATTTCCAGTTGCATCCATTTCAAGGCAACAAAATCACCTTGTCGCCACTGCCCTGATTCACCTCGGCATACCGTTCCAGCCCCTCGGCCAACGGCGATTCAACTAGCCCTTCCGGCAACGGCAACAGGCCCTGATCGAAAAAGCTTCCGAACTGTTCGAGCATCGCCGCACACGCCTGAACCCCGTACAGCAACGAATTGATCCCCACCACCGAACCGCCCTTGCGATACAGCGCCAGGGCCGGCAATTGCACATGCCCATCCGCCGGCGCGGCGATGATTGCGATGCGACCGAACGCGGCCAGCGCCGGGACCGAGGCCGGTAGCCAGAAACCGGTGGTGTCGAAGATCACGTCGGCACCGCCGGCATACACGGCGTTGACCTGTGCGCCCAGCTCTTCGGGCTTATCCAGTTGCAGCGTCTGATAACCCTGAGCCTGCAAATCCTTGACCTGCTCCGGCCGCCGCGCCGCCGCCAGCACTTGGGCGCCCCGGACTTTGGCCAGCGCCAATGCTGCGCTGCCCACCGCCCCGCCGCCGATCACCAACAACCGCGTTCCGGTCGTGACAAGACTGCGTTCCAACGCATCCCACGCCGTGGTGTACGGCACACCGAGGCTGGCAGCCTGGGCAAAGCTCAGATGCGTCGGCTTCAGCGCCACGCCATTGGCCGGCAGTTTGACGAATTGCGCGTGGGAACCGTCGGCAAAGAAGCCCAACTCCCGGCCGGTGCCCCAGACTTCCTGGCCGATCAGCGCCTGCGGGCCTTCGACGACGATACCGGCGAAATCACGCCCGGGAATCCGCGGCAATGTGGTGTAGGGAAAGCGCCCCAGTACGTTTTTCACATCGCTGGGATTGAGGCCCGCCGCCTTGATCTGGACCAGCACTTCGTCAGCGCCGGGAACGGGGGTGGGCACCTCAACGTAGCGCAGGGCCGAGAGGTCGCCGGTTTTGTCGAATTGCAGTGCTTTCATGGGCATTTCCACCAAATGGATAAGAGGTTTCAGGAGATCCAGCCCGCCACCAGTTGCCGACCCAAGGGCCACAACTGCTC
>NZ_JBFTMK010000670.1:0-2375 GCF_056396965.1 Pseudomonas sp. 05N434 | reverse complement strand
CTGATGCACAGCGTGGCCTCGCGTGTTCTCTAGCCTTCTTCGACTGGACGTGGTTGGGGTGCGGTAGGTTCAGTGGAGATTGCTGGGGCTTAGAGGGGCTGCTCGCTCGCATCCCCAGAAACGACAAAGCCCTGAAAACACTTCAAAACCACTGATTGCTAAAGCAATCAGGATCCGAAAGTAGCTCACTCGGTCGAAGGGACGGATGCTTTGCTGCCCAAGCGGATCAGCTCATTGGAAAAACACAGGCCGACGATGATCAGTACCGCTCCCGCGTACAGGCTTTCGCGCGGTACTTCATTGAGCACCACAAACGCCAGCAGCGCGGCGAACAACGGCTCGGTCAGCATTGCATTGATGACGATCCCTGTCGCTGATTTGTCGTTCGATAGAATGCCGCCCCACATCGATGGGACGTTTACTCCCATGCATCGCCGTGAAGGAGTGCTGAAGCGGATGGTTGAGGTGATTGCGGGTGGCGAGAAAAACGACTTTGGCCTTGGCAATCATCGGAATATGCTCGGCGAGCTCGATAAATCAAGTCAAGGCCTTGAAGGTAGTCAGATACGGCAACAGCGTTAAGCCACTTACTCCTTCCGGGCAGATTCCGGAGCAGGGATAATGCGCCTTTCCCACCAATCGGGTGAATCAATCGCCCAGCACAAGCAGCCGCCCGGACTCGGCTGCCAGCACTACAGGAAGGAGCTTTTACATGTCATACCGGCTTGCCATTTTCGACTTCGACGGCACGCTCGCTGATTCTTTTCCGTTCTTTGTTTCGGTGTTCAACCAGGTCGCTGACAGGCACGCATTCAGTCGAATTCACCCGCAAGAGTTGGACGGTCTGCGCAAGCAGGGGGCTCGGGAGATCATGGCTCATATCGGAATGCCTCGCTGGAAGTTGCCTCTGGTGGCGCGAACCTTCATGAGCTTGATGAAGAAACATCGAAGCTCGATCCCACTGTTCAATAACATTGCAAATACCCTCGCCCATCTTGACGAGAGAGGACTGATTATGGCGGTGGTATCTTCTAACTCCCAAGAAAATATCAAGCAAATTTTGGGCTCCAGCTGTCAACATATCCGGGCCTTCGAGTGCGGCGCCTCCATTTTCGGCAAGGCGTCTCGCTTGCGCCGTGTCATGCGCAAATTCGACGTGGCGCAAGAGGAAGTTATCTACATCGGCGACCAACCTACGGATGGTGAAGCAGCAGCGACTGCCGGTATCGCCTTTGGTGCGGTCGCCTGGGGGTATGGAGCATATGATGCATTCCACAGTCTTCAGTCCCATGAGTGGTTCGCCGATGTGAGCGAATTACGGCGACTGGCAGGAAGTGATACGCACCTTGAGTCATCCGCAAGTTTATAGGCTTGACCATTGAGTGGCGATTTCAGTCGATTTCAACAATCAGCCTCTGGCCGAAAGCTGTCAGTGGTGAGGGGAAACTTTCGACCCAAGGCAGCCGTTGAGACCTATGTGTTGTCGCTTTTAGCTGTGGTTACTGACCGCATCATAACTGCGCCAGGTCCTGCTCCCGTTAGCTTTACCTGCGCAGTGTTCGAAGCTGCCGGGTTATCTTCAGAGATCATTTCTCAGTTCAGGTCAATGTTGGCAGCAGAACACGGGTGACCGCTTCGTCCTGAAAAAACAGCCAACCAGGTGATGTGCTCGAGTGTCCGCTCTTGGCCGATTCTGTTGAAAAAGTCGGCTTCGGTTTCCACGGCAGAAAAGTACGTGCCTGAGATTTAAATCTGTGTTTTGGGCAGAAGGTTCAGGACTCGGATTTCAATCTCGGACGCGTACTTTTCTGATGCGCAAACCAAGGCCGACTTTTTCAACAGAATCGGCCCGAAAACTTCAAAAAAATGCCCGGACTTAGCCGGGCTCGTTAAAAAAATTCAGCGCGAATCCACCTCTTTCGCGATCTCGACGGATGATTTTTCCCTGCGCCTCTGAAGCCAGCTATAGAACGCATGTACCGGATGGAGGACGGCGGTAAGCACGCCAAGCAGCAAGATGATGAAAATGATGATCAGCGGGATGCTTTCGTGCGAGAACATGGTGGGTTACTCCTGTATTCACTATGTCGGAACCCACAGGCTAGACGCATAGAACAATGTTTTTGATGAACGTATATTCATCCTCGGGTTCGTCAATTGTGCTACGGGGAGAGTCGCCAAACTGATTATGAATGTGCTTTGTACGGTGGCTGTGGCGAGGCCGAGATCTACTGCTTAAGCATCAAACTGCGCCATAGGATCACAGTTGGTGCAACAGGCACGACGTCCGTTTGCTGCGCTTCCTGTTTCGGCAACTCTAGTGTCGTCAACTCGCTCAGCCCGGATGAAGAATGCTGGTGTGCTAAAAGTTGCTC
>NZ_JBFTMK010000669.1:0-3212 GCF_056396965.1 Pseudomonas sp. 05N434 | reverse complement strand
GAGCCGGGATGGGATGCGGTAAATGAAGTGCAGACAGAGGCACTGGTCGATTCCGTCTATGTGACAGCGGWTTCCAGCGATGGTGGTCAGTCCTTCACGATCAAAACCATTAACAGCGATGTGGACGGTGATGGCGATATCGATGGTGATGACAAAGCAAAACTGCTGGCCTTGGCCAAGGCTTATTCCAGTATCGTAAATCCCTGAAGTTGATAGTTGTTGCCAGGTCTGCATGAGACTCCATGCAGGCCTGGTTTTATCGGTGTCTATTAACTCAAGGTCTTGCCGGATAGTGTCTCTCAATCAACTAGCGATGTCGGACAGTCTGACTGATCTGAATGACCACCAGCCTCGGGCATTTGCTGTTCTATTCACGATTCTTTGACAGTGCCCTCACAGGTCTTTGACTGTCCCGAGTTCAGGCTATCGATCACTTATCCACCACTTCACGGTCGCCTGAGCATGTCCCTACTGCGCCTTCTACCTGCGACGCTTCTTTTGTCGCTGGCCGCACTTTTCAACCTGACGCTGGCCCACGCTGACGACGCTGCTCTATCCCGGCCTGCGGACTGGGCTCAATCGGTGGAGGTTCAGTACAACCTCTATCAGATGTCCCCGACCCTCTATCGCAGTGCGTTGCCGGACAAGGGGGCGGTGCCGTTGCTGGAAAAACTCAAGGTCGCCACCGTCATCAACTTCCTGCCTGAACCGGACTCGAGCTGGTTGTCAAAACCCGGAATCACCCAGATACAACTGCCCTACCGCACCAATCATGTGGATGACAGTGATGTGCTCAAGGCCCTTCGCACGATTCAGAGCGCGGAGGCCAAAGGGCGGCCAATGGTGATTGCAGCACAAGTCCGTTTGCCATGTGTTCGATGAAGAGTTGGTTCAACTCGGCCCATGTCGAGTAAGTAACACCTTCCACTGCGTTGCGCAGTAGAAGGTGTTTTTCGATACTCAGTGTTGCTCGTCAGGCTTTTTCTTCAGCTTCGGGTTCGGGAAAAACTGCACGGCCTGAACCTTGGCGTCCGGCACCTTGAGTGCCGAGGTGTTAACCCGGGTGCCCAATTCCTTGGGCACCGACAGGCCTTGTTCATTCAGCGTGTCGGAATAACCGCAGGCCACGCACTCGCGATGCGGAACGGTATCTTCGTTCCACATCATCAATTTGTCCGGCTCGCTACAGGCCGGGCAGACCGCCCCGGCGATAAAGCGTTTTTTGGTAATCACAGGTCCCTCACTCATGCTGCCGCGTCCTCGGTCAGGCCGCTGTGGCGCAAGAGTGCGTCAATCGATGGCGCACGGCCACGGAAGTCGACGAACAGCACCATCGGTTCCTGGGAACCACCTCGTGCCAGGATCGCTTCGCGGAAGGCACGACCGGTCTGGGCATTGAGCACGCCGTCTTCTTCGAACTTCGAGAAGGCATCGGCCGACAATACTTCAGCCCACTTGTAGCTGTAGTAACCCGCCGCGTAGCCACCGGCGAAGATGTGGGCGAAGYTGTTGGGGAAACGGTTGTAGGCCGGTGGACGCATGACCGAAACCTCATCACGTACCCCTTCGAGCACTTGCAGCACGCTGCGGCCGTCGCCGTGAGTGGCGTGCAACTCGAAGTCGAACAGCGAGAACTCCAGTTGGCGGACCATCATCAGTCCGGACTGGAAGTTCTTCGCCGCGAGCATTTTCTCCAGCAGATCCTGAGGCAACGGTTCGCCGGTTTCGTAGTGACCGGAAATCAGTGCCAGACCTTCCGGCTCCCAGCACCAGTTTTCCATGAACTGGCTTGGCAGCTCGACCGCATCCCAGGCCACGCCGTTGATGCCGGATACGCCAGCGTGCTCGACACGGGTCAGCAGGTGATGCAGGCCGTGACCGAATTCATGGAACAGGGTGGTCACTTCGTCGTGGGTCAGCAGGGCTGGTTTACCGCTGTCGGCCGGGGTGAAGTTGCACACCAGGTTCGCCACCGGGCTTTGCAGCACACCATTGATTGTACGGCGGTGATCGCGGGCGCCGTCCATCCAGGCACCGCCACGCTTGTTGGCGCGGGCATAGAGGTCGAAGAAGAAGCGGCCGACGTGCTGGCCGTTTTCCTTGATTTCGAACAGGCGAACGTCCGGGTGCCAGGTATCGAAGCCTTTTAGCTCGGCGATCTCGATGCCGTACAGGCGCTGGACGATGGCGAACAGCCCACCCAGAACCTTGTCGATCGGGAAGTACGCGCGAAGGGTTTCCTGGGCAACGCTGTAGCGCTGCTCGCGAAGTTTTTCACCGTAGAAACCGCTGTCCCAGCTTTGCAGGTCCGGGCAACCCTGTTCGGCGGCGTAGGCCTTGAGCTGCTCCAGATCCCGGACGGCGAACGGCTTGCTGCGCTTGGCCAAGTCGCGCAGGAAGCTGAGTACCTGATCGCTGGATTCGGCCATTTTGGTCGCCAGGCTCAGCTCCGAGAAACTGGTGAAACCCAACAGTTTTGCCAGTTCCTGACGCAGGTCGAGGATTTCTTCCATGACCGGGCCGTTATCGTTCTGACCGGCATTCGGACCTTGGTCCGACGCACGGGTGCAGTAGGCGGCGTAGACTTCTTCGCGCAGGGCGCGGTCCTGGGCGTAGGTCATCACCGCGTAGTAACTCGGGAATTCCAGGGTGATCAGCCAGCCGTCGAGGTCTTTGGCTTGCGCGGCGGCGGCCATCTGCGCCTTGGCCGAATCGGTCAGGCCAGCGAGGGCGGCTTCGTCAGTGATGTGCTTGGTCCAGGCCTGAGTGGCGTCGAGCAACTGGTTGGAGAAGCGACTGCCCAGCTCCGACAGTTTGCTCTGCACGTCGGCATAACGCTTCTGTTCGGCTTCAGGCAGGTCGATACCCGACAGGCGGAAGTCACGCAGGGCGTGCTCCAGGATGGTTTTCTGCGCCACGTCGAAACCGGCGGCCTCAGGACTGTTCGCCAGCGCTTCATAGGCCTGAAACAGTTCACGGTTCTGGCCCAGCTCGGTGGCGTAGGCGCTCAGGGCCGGCAGGCAGGACTCGTAAGCCTCGCGCAACTCAGCGCTGTTGCACACGGCATTGAGGTGGCTGACCGGGCTCCAGGCGGCGCCCAGACGATCGTTGAGTTCGTCCATCGCCAGCACCAGGCCGGCCCAGGTCGGTTGTTTGGCCTGGGTCTTGAGGATTTCGACAATGGCGGCGCGGTTGTCAGCCAGGATCTTTTC
>NZ_JBFTMK010000668.1:0-2387 GCF_056396965.1 Pseudomonas sp. 05N434 | reverse complement strand
ATGTAGTGCAAGTAACATCAGTGATAAATACCTGATATTTCTTTCTTTAAGGCATGTATTCAGGCTAAACAACAGCACATATAATGATATTTTAAATTTATGATATTTTACGTAATCGAAAACCAATGGCCTCGACAGTATGAGGTTTCGGAATCGCTGAACCTTTTTGGCATAAGCTTGTCCGCCCTCTCTGAGTGCCGAGCTATGGGGAATTGATGTCTTGAGAATAAATATTTCGTTATAGCAGTTCGCGTAGTCGATGAAAAATCGTGTATCAACCCCATAGAAACTCAAGCGCTCATCAAACTTTAGGCCCCGCGACAGCGCTTCTTTAGATATGACAGTCCCGCTCATCATTGCCACTATATTTTTAGATGGGACGGGACCTGTCGCCAAACTCTGTAAGTTCAATGCTCTGCCACGAACCCCCTTTATGGTTCCAGGTGATATAAGGCTGTGATTGAACAAAATTTGAGGCACCGCCACTGGCACACGGCTCCTGAAAAACAAATCCAAACTTGATATATAATCATTAGTTATGCTGGAGTCGTCATCCAAAACTATAAAATAGTCCGAGCCTGCACTATTGGAGATCAGAGTGTTGTATACCTTCGAAAGGTGCTCGTTTTTTCCACTGTGGTGATACGTTATTTGGCCAGGCAATGTTGGGATTGATGCCTCTCCGAATCCCTGCTCAGAATTATCCCAAATTGAAAACTTTGGGATAATTCCTGCCGACTGAAAATCCAGGGTAGCTAGCGATTTGAGCGTAGTGGTTAAACTAGGGTTGGTAGAGTAAACCACAACAAGGAAGTTAACTTGTACAAGCTGGCTCTGTGTGAGTGTCATGACAAACCTGAAGGTTTAGCTACGATTGAGTTGAACTAATGACATTTGTCGATGTGCGCCGATTAAGGTCTAGTGTTGCTAGAGGGAATAAGATTACATTAACGCATGCAATGGTACTCCCGATGGCAACTGCTGCACCCAACGTGCCCCAGCCCCCTAAAAGCCAATAAGTCACGAACGGAGATAGTGCGACAGTCAGATACAGCGCCACGTTAAGATGGTGAATATTTGAAGCGTTCTGGTAATAATATCCGCACACTGATGTAGAGCAATTTACAAAAAAGCCTAACAATACGATGTAGCATGCGACGTGGAAGCTTTCCGGTATTTGTTCACTAAACCTGACTAACGCCAGCAGCGAAACCAAATAAATGCAGGAGAAGGAAGTCAACTTCTTTGTATTGGACCAAAATATTTTTTTTATGGCTCGATAGTCTGATCGACTGGCAAGCTCTGAAAATCGAGGCGCAGATATAGAATTTATTGATACCGATATGAAGGTTGAAAGCATTGCCAGTCTTTGGAGTATATTGAAGACGGAAGCAAATGAAGCTCCTAAAAGCAAGGAGGCCAACAGATATGGCAACCAACCTACTAGCTGCGTTCCTATTGTTGCGGATGCATACTTCAATTGTGAAGCTAGAATTTTATTGAGTGGCTTTTTAGATAGCGCAGATATCGGAGCCCACGTCATATTTGCTTTTCTTGCAAACACAACAGATATAATCAGGTAAATTAAAATGGAGGCGTAGAAGGAGGCTACAATGGTTGTGTCGGGAGCTAACGATAGAAAATCAAGGTGGGTTGCGAGCTTAATCGCCAGATAAAAAGCCAAAAAAGCCCAGGGCTGAATGACATTTATACCCAGGATTTGGGTGACGGTCTTATGCCTGGCTTGATATATAAAAAAAACAGTATTAGCGGCGGAAAATACAGGAATCAGTATAAAAATAAGAAGTATTGACGAGTGATCACTACTAGCGCTTGATAGGCTACTCCAGTGCTGGACATAGAAATCTCCAAGGAAATATGTAATAGGGCTCAGTATTGACCCCATCAGAAGGCTAACTACTACTGATTGATTGAAGCAGTCCTGTACTGTCTCGCTTGACTGCTTATAATAATTTCTTACCAGGTGGATGTCCGATCCGAAGCGTGCTATAACTGCGGAAATCTGAAATATAGTATAAGCAACAAGAAACAAGCCCGCCAAATCACTGCTTTCTATTTTCAGAATAACAATATTTGCAAGCAGCACGGCTACGGCGCCGATAATTCGAACGCATAGCAAGTGAAGTGATTTCGATTTCAGTATGTTCATTGTGGTCTTGGTAGCCAATTGTTTAAGCAGTTGACTTCAATAGCTTGATCGCTTTGGTGTCTGACCAAGTTGGCTGAGACAACCAGCAGGATCCAGGTCATATAGCAGCATATGGGTCCGGGTAGATGCTGGAACAGGGACATTATTGCGATGGGGTTTGTTTGAAGCGGAGGCCAAAGCCCCCACTTCAACTTGTAATATTACTGGCGGCCTATGG
>NZ_JBFTMK010000667.1:0-2394 GCF_056396965.1 Pseudomonas sp. 05N434 | reverse complement strand
GTGGTGTACCGCGAATCGACGTATCAGTCCGGCGGCGCCAACAACGGTGCGGCGGGAGTGACCAGCGAAGAAAGCGTCACCCGCGATCCGACACTGGGCGATGTCAACTTCGGTATTGCCTACAAATTCTTGGACGAATCGGTCAACACCCCGGATGCAGTAGTCACCTTGCGCGTCAAGGCGCCGACGGGCAAGGACCCGTTCGGCATCAAACTGCGCCAGAGCGACGCCAATACCAACCTGTTCGTGCCTGACACCTTGCCAACCGGCAACGGCGTCTGGTCGATCAGCCCCGGTATCTCGCTGGTCAAGACCTACGATCCAGCGGTTCTGTTCGGTAGCCTGTCCTACACCCACAACTTCGAAGGTTCCTTCGACGACATCAGTGCCACCGTCAATCAGAAAGTCCCGGGCAAGGTGCGGATCGGCGACAGCTTCCAGATTGGCGCGGGGATCGCGTTCGCGCTGAACGAAAAAATGAGTATGTCGTTCTCGGTGTCTGACCTGGTGCAACGCAAAAGCAAGCTCAAGCAGGATGGCGGGGATTGGGAGTCGGTGGTGTCCAGCGACGCCAACGCCGGTTACTTCAACGTCGGCATGACCATCGCGGCCTCCGACAACCTGACGATCGTTCCCAACTTGTCCATCGGTATGACCGACGATGCGCCGGACTTTTCCTTCAGCCTGAAATTCCCGTACTACTTCTAAACCGCCCCCCCGCAATAGAAAAGGCCCACTACGATAGTTGTCGTAGCGGGCCTTTTTTGTTGCACCGCCCTAGCGGATCTGGTGCTTGTGCAGCAATCGGTAAAAAGTCGGCCGTGACACGCCCAGGACTCGGGCGGCAACACTCAGGTTGTCGCTGTGCCGGTTCAATACATCGCACAGCGCCTGGCGCTCGGCGCGGGTCTTGTAGTCTTCAAGGGTGCCCATCGGCGTGGCGAAGGCGTGTTGACTGAGCAGCCCCAGGTCTCGCGCCTCGATCTGCCGTCCTTCGGCCAATACCAGCCCACGACGGACCCGATTGGCCAGCTCGCGGACATTGCCCGGCCAGTCGTGCTTGCCCATGGCGACCAACGCATCCTCGCTGAAGCTGCGCGGACGACGGCCGGTTTCACTGCTGTAGAAATGGGAAAAGTGGTTGGCCAGCATCAATAGATCGCCATGGCGTTCACGCAGCGGCACGGTGACCACTTGCAGGACGTTCAAACGGTAGTACAAATCTTCGCGAAAGCGTTTGTTCTCGATGGCCTCTTCAAGGTCGACGTGCGTCGCCGCCAATACCCGCACATCCACCGGAACAGGCTGATGGCCGCCAACCCGCTCGATGTGTTTTTCCTGCAGGAAGCGCAGCAGATTGGCTTGCAGCTCCAGTGGCAAATCGCCTATTTCATCGAGAAACAGGGTGCCGCCGTTGGCGGCTTCTATCCGCCCGACCTTGCGCTGATGGGCGCCGGTAAAGGCCCCCTTCTCGTGACCGAACAATTCGGACTGGATCAAATGTTCGGGAATCGCGCCACAGTTGATCGCCACGAATGGCTTGCTGTGACGCTGGGATTGTTGATGCAGGGTACGGGCGACCAATTCCTTACCGGTGCCGCTTTCGCCGCGGATCAGCACCGGCGATTCGGTGGGCGCCAGTTTGCTCAGCAATTTGCGCAGCTCGCGAATCGGTTTGCTGTCGCCGAGCAGTTCGTGTTCAGGCTGATCGATATGAACCGTGCCCTGCCCGCGCAGGCGCGCCATGCCGAACGCTCGGCCCAGAGTGACCTGAACCCTTGAAACATCGAACGGCAAGGTATGGAAGTCAAAAAACCATTCGCAGACGAAATCCCCGACATTCTGCATTCGCAGGACATCCTGATCGAGCACGGCGATCCACTCGGTACCGCTACGGGTGATCAGTTCCTTGACGGCTTCCGGACGTTCCAGATGAAACGGCTGCAAGCGCAACAGGCCGACGTCGCAGGTTCGTTCCGCGGCGTTTTCCAGGGTACAGCTGTCGACATCCCAACCCACAGCGCGTAAACCCGGCAGCAAACGGTGGCAGTCGTCGCAAGGATCCACTACTAAAAGACGTCGTAAAGCAGGCGCTTCGATCATGACTGTTCCTTGGCGCCAAATTTTAGGAAATATTATTAAAAACAGTCATTTGGCGGGCTTCGGTGTAACACTAGCAAAATATTGACGCGGGCTTGTATCGATTGCTTATAGGGACGTCGGCTTATTAGTTATAAAAAATCACTTAATGAGTTGCCTAACGAATTGAACCTTTCATTCAGCTTTCAGCAACTGCCTGAATCGCCGGCGAATCAAAGAAAGTTGAAATTTCTTTTGATTGTGTGTGACCCAACCCCCGGTTGCGGACATCAGTACAAGTAACCAGCCGAACGG
>NZ_JBFTMK010000666.1:0-2395 GCF_056396965.1 Pseudomonas sp. 05N434 | reverse complement strand
GACTTGAACCCCGGACCCCAGCATTATGAATGCTATGCTCTAACCAACTGAGCTATGTAGCCAAGTGGCGCGCATTATTCACCTGGAACGACGATGCGTCAAGCGTAAATCTAAAATATTTCTCCACACTTTCAACCGCTTATCCCGCTGACCCGAAAAAACGGGTCAGGGGAGGGCATCAACCGAGCTGAAATCTCCCGGTATTCGCACTCAAGGCCTTGCTGCCCTGGCTCAAGGTGTCCGCGGCGAGGTTCACCGCCCGCGCGCCTTCGAGCAAGCGTACCGCCGCCTGATCGACTTGCTGGATGTTGCCGCTGACTTCATCAGCAGTACTCGCTTGCTCTTCAACGGCAGTGGCGATTTGTGCCAGGGTGTCGGTGACGCTTTGCACCGCGCTGGCGATTTCCCCCAGGCGTTCGCCGAGACCGGTGACGGCTTGCGCATCCGATTGCGCCTGGCCGCAGGCGGCTTCCATCAGGCTTACCGCTTCGTTCACGGTGCTGCGCAGGCTGTCGACGGTGCCGGCGATCTGCGCGGTGGAGGACTGGGTGCGTTGCGACAGGCTGCGCACTTCATCGGCCACCACGGCAAAGCCGCGACCTTGCTCGCCAGCCCGTGCGGCCTCGATGGCGGCGTTGAGGGCCAGCAGGTTGGTCTGCTCGGCCACGCCGCGAATGGTATCGACCACCAATTGAATCTGCTGCCCTTGCTCGCTGACCCGACCCAGTGCCGCCGCCGTGTCATTCAACCGCTGATTGAGTTGCTGAATACTCGCTGTCGTACGCTGGCTGTCACGGCTGCTATCGGCGGCGATGCGCTGGGTATGCTGAGCGCTGCCAGACGCCTGTTCGCAACTCTGGGCGACCCCTTGGGAGGTCGCGGCCAATTGCGTGGCCGCGGCGGCGATCTGGCTGATCTGCAACTGCTGGGCTTCGACTTCGCCAAGGGCACCGCTGGAGTGATCGTTGAGGGTGCGCACCGCGTTGCTCAACTGCAGGGTTTCGTGATCGACTCCCAGCAAACTGTTGCGCAGTTGCACCACGGCGACGTTAAGCGAGGTGCTGATCGCCGCCAGTTCGTCGCGCCCCTGAACCGGTACTTGCAGGCTCAGGTTGCCGTCGCGCAGAGCTTCGGCCAGCAGTGTGATGCCGCTGGCGCTGCGACGGATCGAGGCCTGTAGACAGATGAACAGGTACAGCGCGGCCAGYAGCAGGCAGCCAAAAATTGTCGCCACCAGGATGAACTGGCGGATGGCCGAGCCGTGGTAATAATCCAGTCGTTGATCCAGAGAAACCAACGATTGCTGGCGCAGCGAGGCAAGGTTACCGAGGAGGGCGTCGAGACTGCGTTCGAAGTCTTCGGGCTTTAGGTTGATGCTGCCACCGAAGACGCCGTCGTCCAGCACTTTCAAACCGGCATCCAGCTGCTTGAGGCTGTCATGGTACTGCCCGGCCCAGGTTTGCAGGGCGCTGGGCAAGCGGGCTTCCAGTAGGCTACCAGTTTTCACCAGCTGTTCCCGAGCATCGCCGATGCGGCTGCGCAAGTCGCGCAATTGCAGGCGGCTTTGCAGAGTGAACTGCCCGGACACCACCGAAGCTTGACCAACCGCGGCGAGGCGACCGACCCGTTCGATCAGGTCCGGTGCGTGTTGAGTGGAAATCTGCGTCAGCAGATAAGTTTCCAGCCATGGCGCGAGGGTCAGGCGATTGTCCATGGCGATTTGTTCGCGCAAGGCTTGCAGGGCGCTCAAGGCATTGGTGAAGCGATCATAGCCGTCCGGCCACCATCCAACGCTGCTCAGGCTTTTCGAATCCAGGCCGGTGAGGGCGCTTTGCAGGGCTTGATAGCGGGTGAGGGTCTCGCCCTCGGCGCCTTCGGTTTTCAGGGCATTGCCCAAGTCTGTGATCGCTTGGGCCACGGCCGGCTGAACCGTGTCGAACGCTGCCATCGCCGCGATAGTTGCAGGTGTCGGCTGGCGATTGGTTTCGGTGGCGCGCCAGCGCGCGGCGCGGTCACGCTGGGCGGCGAGCAAGTTGTCGAGCGCATCCAGGGCAATCAATTGCCGGACCCCGGCGCGTTCGCCGGCGATCAGGCTCAACTTGTCACGATAGTCCTGGCCGATCATCCACAAGCTGCCTGCCAGCGGCAGGATAAACAGCAGAAACAGCAGCTGAAATTTGCGCGCGAAGCCGAAACGCCCCAGCAGCCCGATCCCCGGTGATAAAAAAGCCTGCATGCCCCATGACTCCTCTGGACACCACGCACCATTGGCGTGCGTCGAGGCCATGGCGACCGCGACTGATGTCCTTCTAAAAGGCCTCGAAAGTTCACCTTGGTCCGCTCTGTAGGCCGACTCTGTAGCGAAACTTCCCATTCTCGGTCCCCTTTGTAAGGG
>NZ_JBFTMK010000665.1:0-2398 GCF_056396965.1 Pseudomonas sp. 05N434 | reverse complement strand
GGATAAAACTGCCGTGGTTCTGCGAAGACGATGGCGATTACTGGAACGAATTGAACAACAGCCTGACCCGTTACCTCGAGGAACTGGAATTGACCCGGGAGCGCGTGGGGCTGGTCCTGGAGGCTGAAGACCGGCGTTTGAGCGTGCGCATGAACCGCACGATGTATCGCTTCGGGATCATCACCGGAATCTTTTTGCCGATGAGTTTTCTGACCGGTCTTTTGGGCATCAACGTCGGCGGTATTCCGTTCTCTGCCAACCCCTACGGCTTCCTGATCGCCTGCCTGTTGATGGTCTTGGTGGCGCTGGGGCAGTGGTGGTTATTCCGACGTTTACGCTGGGTCTGACGATGAGCCATGTGACCCGACCAAATCTAACCGCGTCTTTGACAGACATCACGAGAGGTGCGTATGCACGATCCGTTTGAACAGTCTTTGCGTGACATGCTCAAAGCATCGCCGTCCAGCCGTGACGACGATGCCTGTCTGGGGCGTGTACTGAAAACCGCCAACCGCCAGGTCGGTGCCGGCGATCTGTTCAGCCTTCTGGGCCGTTGGCTGCCCGCGCTGATGATCGCCCTGAATAACGGATCGGCCCATGTAGCGCCGGTTTCTCGTCTGCGTAAACCTACCGCCCGCACTGCTGATAAGGCTGATTGAATATGGAACTTGATCTCTGGACTCAGAGCCTCGTCACTGCAATGACTGCGTTGTGGACCAAAGTTGCGAACTTCATTCCGAACCTGTTTGGCGCACTGGTTGTGCTGCTGCTGGGTTTTGTCGTGGCCAAGCTGCTGGACACGCTGCTCTCAAAATTGCTCGCCAAATTGGGCCTTGATCGCCTGATGGGTGGCACCGGACTGACCAAATTGCTGTCCCGCGCCGGCCTCCAGGTGCCTATTTCGACGCTGATCGGCAAAATTGTCTACTGGTTCGTCCTGCTGATTTTTCTCGTTTCTGCCGCAGAATCCCTTGGACTTGAACGAGTTTCGGCTACGCTGGACATGCTGGCGCTGTATGTTCCGAAAGTATTCGGCGCGGCGCTGGTGCTGCTGGTGGGTGTCTTGCTGGCGCAACTGGCCAATGGGCTGGTACGTGGCGCGGCAGAAGGTGTAGGGCTGGATTACGCCGCGGGCCTGGGGCGGATTGCCCAGGGCCTGGTGATCATCATCAGTATTTCGGTTGCGATCAGCCAGTTGGAGGTCAAGACAGACCTGCTCAACCACGTGATTGTGATCGTCTTGATTACCGTTGGTCTGGCGGTTGCGCTGGCCATGGGGTTGGGAAGCCGGGAAATTGCCGGTCAGATTCTTGCGGGAATCTATGTGCGAGAGTTGTATCAGGTTGGGCAACAAGTGCGTGTTGGCGAGGTCGAAGGGCAGATCGAAGAGATCGGCACGGTGAAAACCACGGTGCTGACCGACGAGGGTGAGCTAGTCTCTCTCTCGAATCGGATTCTCCTGGAGCAGCATGTGAGTAGCCGCTAACCCGGCAAATCCTGCTAATGTATGCCGCCGCAAAATGCCCTGAGGGGTTGCGGCGGACATTGACCTGACTGTCGGCCCGACTTGTTTTGAATAAAGCTCAATCGCTCTCCACGCGCTACGACCCCCGCGAGCTCTCTGATGAGGAGTTGGTCGCGCGCTCGCATACCGAGCTGTTTCACGTAACGCGCGCCTATGAAGAACTGATGCGGCGTTACCAGCGAACATTATTTAACGTTTGTGCACGGTACCTGGGGAACGATCGTGATGCAGACGATGTCTGTCAGGAAGTGATGTTGAAGGTGCTGTACGGCCTGAAGAACTTCGAGGGCAAATCGAAGTTCAAGACGTGGCTCTACAGCATCACGTACAACGAGTGCATCACGCAGTATCGGAAGGAACGGCGTAAGCGTCGCTTGATGGACGCTTTGAGTCTGGACCCCCTCGAGGAAGCGTCTGAAGAAAAGGCGCCGAAACCCGAGGAGAAGGGCGGACTTGATCGCTGGCTGGTGTATGTGAACCCGATTGATCGTGAAATTCTGGTGCTACGTTTTGTCGCAGAGCTGGAGTTTCAGGAGATCGCAGACATCATGCACATGGGCTTGAGTGCAACAAAAATGCGGTACAAACGCGCTCTAGACAAATTGCGTGAGAAATTTGCAGGCATTGCCGAAACTTAGTTTGGCGCAAATATCTCTTACGTGTAGGCAAGTTCTGATAGACTTGCCGCCGAGTTGTCCCCCGGTTTGCGGGACTGCTTCACAATCACCAGATGGGGATTTAACGGATGAAACTGAAAAACACCTTGGGCTTGGCCATTGGTTCTCTTATTGCCGCTACTTCGTTCGGCGCGCTGGCACAAGGCCAAGGCGCAGTTGAAATCGAAGGCTTCGCCAAGAAAGAACAGTACGACAG
>NZ_JBFTMK010000664.1:0-2401 GCF_056396965.1 Pseudomonas sp. 05N434 | reverse complement strand
GTATTTCGAAGACACCACCGGGCCACTGTTCCCGTTCGGCTTCGGCCTGAGCTACACCCAGTTCAGCCTGACCGACATGGCATTGTCGTCGACCACGCTGAACAAGACCGGCAAGCTCGACGCCAGCGTCGTGGTGAAGAACACCGGCAAGCGTGACGGCGAAACCGTGGTGCAGTTGTACATCCAGGACGTGACCGGCTCGATGATCCGCCCGGTCAAGGAACTGAAGAACTTCCAGAAAGTGCTGCTCAAGGCCGGCGAACAGAAAGTCGTGCACTTCACCATCACCGAGGATGACCTGAAGTTCTACAACGCCCAGCTCAAGTACGCCGCGGAACCGGGCAAGTTCAACGTGGAGATCGGCCTGGACTCACAGGACGTGACGCAGCAGAGCTTTGAGTTGCTGTAACCCCGCCTGAAAGCAAAAGATGATCGTTCCCACGCTCTGCGTGGGAACGATCTGAAAAAGTGTTCAGCCCCGCCGATCCAGCAGATTCACCACCACCCGATCCACCCATCCCCAAACCCTTTGCTTGACCCGCCGCCACAACGGTCGGCGCTTCCACGCCTCAAGACTGACTTCCTGGCTCAAGGCAAAGTCATTCTCGAAACTCGCCGCCACCGCTCGGGTCAGCCCCGGGTCCAGGGCTTCGAGGTTGGCCTCCAGATTGAAGCGCAGATTCCAGTGATCGAAATTACATGAGCCGATACTCACCCAATCGTCGATCAACACCATTTTCAGGTGCAGGAAACACGGCTGGTATTCGAAGATCTTCACCCCGGCCCTGAGCAGTCGCGGGTAGTAGCGATGCCCGGCGTAGCGCACCGACGGGTGATCAGTACGCGGCCCGGTCAGCAGCAGACGCACATCGACGCCGCGATTCGCCGCCCGGCGCAGCGAGCGGCGGACTTTCCAGGTTGGCAGGAAATAGGGCGTGGCCAGCCAGATTCGCTGCTTGCCGCTGTTCAGCGCGCGAATCAGCGATTGCAGAATGTCCCGGTGCTGGCGGGCGTCGGCATAAGCGACCCGGCCCATGCCCTCGCCCATCACCGGCACTCGCGGCAGGCGCGGTAGACCGAAGTGTGAAACGGGTTTCCAGGCACGCCGATAGCGGTTGGCGATCCATTGGCGGTCGAACAGCAATTGCCAGTCGATGACCAGGGGACCGGTGATTTCCACCATCACTTCGTGCCATTCGCAGGTGTCTTCGCCCGGCGACCAGAACTCATCGGTGACCCCGGTGCCACCAACGACCGCCAGGGAT
This sequence comes from Pseudomonas sp. 05N434, assembly GCF_056396965.1. Taxonomy (NCBI): domain Bacteria; kingdom Pseudomonadati; phylum Pseudomonadota; class Gammaproteobacteria; order Pseudomonadales; family Pseudomonadaceae; genus Pseudomonas; species Pseudomonas sp. 05N434. The sequence goes on along the minus strand of NZ_JBFTMK010000664.1, from coordinate 1,136 downwards.
TGATCCACCAGCAGCAACTTGCGGTGATCGCGATAGAAGTTGCCCACCCAGCGTCGCCAGCTCAGCCGATTGTAAAAACGCAACTCGACCCCGGCGGCCATCAGGCGCTGACGCAAAGTCAGGGTGAAGGCCAGGCTGCCATAGTCATCGAACAGACAGCGTACCCGCACGCCACGCTCGGCCGCCTGGACCAGCGCCTGAACCATCGCCTCAGCGCAGGCCCCTGCCTCCACCAGGTACAGCTCCAGCTCGACTTGTTCTTCGGCGCGGGCAATCGCCACCAGCATGCGCGGGAAAAACTGCGGGCCGTCGATCAGCAGTTCGAAGCGATTGCCTTCGCGCCACGGAAAAATTGCACCACGCATGTCAGCGCGCCGTGAAAATCAGCACCGCACCCACCGGTACCGACAGACTGATGGCCGACAAACCGGCGAGCTTGCGCAAGCTTTCCAGGCCTGGGGCCAGGTCGAAATCTTCGGCGCTGATCACCAAAGGCTCGAGGGTCACTACTTGAAAGCGCCGGTCATCGAGACGGGTCGCCAGCAGTTCGGCGTTGTATTGGTGTTGCTTGCCATGCAGGTCGACGGTCACCGGCAAGCGCAGTTCCAGTTGCGCACCGGGCGCCAGGTCGTTGATTGGCCGCAAATCGATCTGTGTGGTGATCAGCGCTTCGGGAAACGTCTGGATCTGGAACAGTTCCTTGCGCATGCGTTCGTCACGCAGCGGAATACCGCTATTAACCGACTCCAGCTCGACTTCCACCTCGGCCAGCCCCTTGGGGTCGACCTTGCCATGCAGCACCAGAAAGCGCTGCACTTCGGAGATGTTGGCGTTTTTGGTGCTGACAAACGACAGCCGCGAGGACTCGCCGTCCAGATACCAATTGGCCTGGGCCGACACGGTGACACCGGCCAGCAGCAGGGAAGCGAGGGTTTTGTAGATGAACCGCTTGAACATAGAAACTCGGGGGCAGATAAACCTGAGCGAACCTTAACTGGCTTGAGGCAGGTTGCAAACTTTCTGTGACTTCGCCCCAATCTTTGTGGCGAGGGAGCTTGCTCCCGCTGGAGTGCGAAGCGCTCCCGAAATCAGACAATGAGTTCCTCCAATCAGATCTCCGCCGCTGGCATTACGAC
>NZ_JBFTMK010000663.1:0-4186 GCF_056396965.1 Pseudomonas sp. 05N434 | reverse complement strand
ACAATACCCTGCCTTACCAACTCCTTCTGGCTTCGATGAACTGAAGCGTAACCGCTGTCGAAAACTGCGTAACTCGTTGTTTACCAAGGAGTTTTCCGTTTCGACTGCGCCGGAAGTGGGGCGAATTATAGACGTCCAGGATCTGCCGTCAACCTCTAATTTCACATTTCTGTCATATCGGTCAAAACAGCCCGAAAACACAAAGGCCGACCTCAAGAGGTCGGCCTTCTGCCCTTCTACTTACAAGCTAGGGAATGCGAATTGCGAAGCTTCATGGCTTGCCCGTTGCGGCCAGCGCTGGGTAATAGCCTTGCGACGCGTATAGAACCGCACGCCATCCGGGCCATAAGCATGCAGATCGCCGAACAGCGAACGCTTCCAGCCGCCAAAGCTGTGATACGCCACTGGCACCGGCAACGGTACGTTGACGCCGACCATACCCACTTCGATCTCATCGCAGAACAACCGCGCCGCTTCCCCATCACGGGTAAAGATGCAGGTGCCATTGCCATACTCGTGATCATTGATCAGTTGCATCGCCTCTTCCAGGCTGTTGACCCGGACGACGCACAGCACCGGCCCGAAGATCTCTTCTTTATAGATGCGCATCTCTGGCGTGACGTTATCGAACAGGCAGCCACCCAGGAAGAAGCCGTCCTCATGACCGGCCACGCTCAGACCACGACCGTCCACCACCAGCTTCGCACCGGCGCCTACGCCGTCTTCAACATAACCGCTGACCTTGTCCCGCGCCTGACCGGTGACCAGAGGCCCCATGTCCAGGCCACAAGTTGTACCAGCGCCGATTTTCAGTGCCTTGATCTGCGGTGTCAGTTTGGCCACCAACGCATCCGCCACCTGGTCACCGACACACACGGCCACCGAAATCGCCATGCAGCGCTCACCGCACGAACCGTAAGCGGCGCCCATCAACGCGCTGACCGCGTTATCCAGATCCGCATCCGGCATCAATACCGCATGGTTCTTCGCCCCGCCCAGCGCCTGGACGCGTTTGCCGCGCTTGGTGCCTTCGGCGTAGATGTATTCGGCAATCGGCGTCGAACCGACGAAGCTCAACGCTTTGACTTCCGGCGCTTCAATCAGTGCGTCCACTGCGGCCTTGTCGCCATGCACCACACTCAGCACGCCTTTCGGCAGGCCGGCTTCCAGTAACAATTGAGCGATCAGCAGCGTGGAGCTTGGATCGCGCTCAGACGGCTTGAGGATAAAGCAGTTGCCACAGACGATCGCCAACGGATACATCCACAGCGGCACCATGGCCGGGAAGTTGAACGGGGTAATGCCGGCCACTACGCCCAATGGCTGGAAATCCGACCAGGCATCGATGTTCGGCCCGACATTACGGCTGTACTCACCCTTGAGGATTTCTGGTGCCGCGCACGCGAACTCGACGTTCTCGATCCCGCGCTTCAATTCACCGGCAGCATCTTCCAGGGTCTTGCCGTGTTCTTCGCTGATCAGTTGTGCGATGCGGGATTCGTTCTGTTCCAGCAGTTGCTTGAAACGGAACATCACCTGAGCGCGCTTGGCCGCTGGCGTATTGCGCCAGGCCGGGAACGCAGCCTTGGCCGAGTCGATGGCTTTCTGAATGGTTTCGCGGCTGGCCAACGGCAGCTTGTGGATAACCTGGCCGGTGGACGGGTTGAACACATCGGCCGTGCGACCGTCTTCGGTCACCAGTTCGCCATTGATCAAATGCGGGATGAGGCTCATGCGGGGCTCCTGAAATTGTCCACAGGCGTCCTTTGAAAGGACGCCCCTTCACACCGTGCAGTGCGTTTTCGAAATGCGGTGCGACTTCGGCCACGCTCTGCACCAGGTTTTCCTTTTGCAGYAGGTCGAGTGCCGCCAGGCCTGCGGCGCAAGCCACCGGGTGCGCGGAATAGGTGTAGCCGTGCGGGAATTCCACCGCGTACTCAGGCGTCGCCTGGTTCATGAAGGTCTGGTAGATCTCGGAGCTGGCAATCACCGCGCCCATCGGGATCGCGCCGTTGGTGACTTGCTTGGCAATACACATCAGGTCCGGAGTGACACCAAAGCTGTCGGCACCGAACATCGAACCGGTACGACCGAAACCGGTGATCACTTCGTCGAACACCAGCAGGATGTTGTGCTGATCGCAGATCTCGCGCAGACGTTTGAGGTAACCCTGCGGCGGAACCAGCACGCCAGCGGAGCCGGCCAATGGCTCGACGAATACCGCTGCGATGTTCGAGGCATCGTGCAGTTCGATCAACTTGAGCAATTCATCCGCCAGCGCGATACCACCCTGCCCCGGCATGCCACGAGTGAAAGCATTGCTCGCCAACAAGGTGTGCGGCAGATGATCGACATCCATCATCGCCTGACCGAACAGTTTGCGGTTGCCGTTCACGCCGCCGAGGCTGGTGCCGGCGATGTTCACGCCGTGATAACCACGAGCGCGGCCGATCATCTTGGTCTTGGTCGCCTGGCCTTTCAGGCGCCAGTAGGCACGCACCATTTTCACCGCGGTATCTGCACATTCGGAACCCGAATCGGTGAAGAACACGTGATTCAGATTGCCCGGGGTCAGGTCGGTGATTTTCTCGGCCAACTGGAACGACAGCGGGTGACCGTACTGGAAGCCCGGCGAGTAATCGAGAGTGCCCAATTGCTTGGCCACCGCCTCCTGGATTTCCTTGCGGGTGTGCCCGGCGCCGCAGGTCCACAGACCCGAGAGCGAATCGTAGACCTTGCGGCCCTTGTCGTCTGTCAGCCAACTGCCCTCGGCCGCCACGATCAGGCGCGGGTCGCGCTGGAAATTGCGGTTCGCGGTGTAGGGCATCCAGTGAGCGTCAAGCTTGAGCTGGCTGGCCAGGGAAGTCGGGGCGTTTTCAGGCACGTTCATGGGCAAAACCTCGCAGGGCAAAATAAGCGGCGTGGAGATCAAAAGCGTTCTTGCAGCTAAATTGCCACGGGGATAAAGTCGATGAAATCCAACTTTTCTAACCTTCAGTCAGACCCGGACTAAACTATGAGTACCCGTCGCCCCGATCCGCTGGCGCAAGTCAGTGACTTTGATATCCGCCTGCTGCGGATTTTTCGCAGCGTGGTGGAGTGTGGCGGCTTCTCCGCGGCGGAATCGGTGCTGGGTATCGGTCGCTCGGCCATCAGCCAGCAAATGAGCGATCTGGAGCAACGCCTGGGGCTGCGCCTGTGCCAGCGAGGTCGCGCGGGGTTTTCCCTGACCGAAGAAGGCCGTGAGGTCTACCAATCTGCGTTGCAGCTATTAAGTGCGCTGGAAAGTTTCCGCACCGAGGTCAACGGCCTGCACCAACACTTGCGCGGCGAATTAACCATCGGCCTGACCGACAACCTGGTCACCCTGCCCCACATGCGCATCACCCACGCCCTGGCCCAATTGAAGGAACGCGGCCCCGACGTGCAGATCCAGATCCGCATGATTGCGCCCAATGAAGTCGAACAAGGCGTGCTCGACGGTCGCTTGCATGTCGGCGTGGTGCCGCAAGCCAGCGCGTTGTCGGGGCTGGAGTATCAGCCGCTCTACAGCGAACGCTCGCTGCTGTATTGCGCGGTCGGCCATCCGCTGTTCTATGTCGACGACAAACAACTGGATGATGAGCGCCTCAACAGCCAGGACGCCATCGCCCCGACCTTCCGTTTGCCCGCCGAGATTCAGGCCCATTACCAGGCGCTCAATTGCACCGCCAGTGCGTCGGATCGCGAGGGCATGGCCTTTCTGATCCTGACCGGGCGCTACATTGGTTACCTGCCGGATCACTACGCCAGCCTCTGGGTGCAGCAAGGCCGTTTGCGTGCACTGAAACCCAAGGCACGTTTTTRTGACCTGAGCCTGGCATCGGTTACACGCAAGGGCCGTCGCCCGCATCTGGTTCTGGAGAGTTTTTTGGAGAGTCTGGCGGCGACTCGCTGAAAGCTTGTGGGAGCGGTGCCCAAGGTTTTATCGCCATAGGACTTGTCTGAGGCCCGTGGGTGCGCTATCAACGCATCTGGTTGCACCCATCTACCTGTTCGGAAGTGCCTATGACCTTTGAAGTCCCAGCCCACGGCGGCAAACCCGCCGGCCGCATTCGTCAGAAGAACGAAGAGACCATCATCAAAGCCGCCGAAGACGAGTTCGCCCGTCACGGGTTCAAAGGCACCAGCATGAACACCATCGCGC
>NZ_JBFTMK010000662.1:0-2418 GCF_056396965.1 Pseudomonas sp. 05N434 | reverse complement strand
GTTAGGTGCCACGGCGCACAGTTTCAAGGGCAGCAGCAGCAACATGGGCGCGACTCGGTTGGCTGAGCTGTGCCATGAGCTGGAGCAGCGAGCCAAAGAGAAAAAACTCGAAGGCATAGAAGCGCTGGTTGGAGAGATCGACGGCGAATTCGCGATTGTTCGACCGCTTTTTGAGGCAGAGCGCCAACGTTCCCTGGCTGAATAAGACAACCATCCAGCGCTTTTGGCGGCCAGCGAACAAAGCTGGCTCGACCCTTGCAGTCAACTCACTCAACTGTACCTACGATCCCAGTGCAGCGGAGACCGTTCCATGCCCGTTACCCCCAACATTCTTATTCAGGCCGCTGCTGCGGCCAAGACTCAAGCCGCGTCCGCCAATACACCGGCGTCGACGGTTGAGCCCGGGGACAAGGYGTCCAGCTTCGCTGAGGTCTACGCCAATCAAGCCCAGAACAAGCCTTCGGCTACGGCGGACGGATCGGCTAAACCTGTACGTGACAAAGCCTCGGACAACACTGGCAAAAAGGACGTGGGCAACGACTCGTCTGCCGCCCAGGAACCGACGGTTGCCGATAGCGGCAAATCCTTGCCCGCCGATAAACCGGCGCAGGCCGATGACAAGACCGCCAGCGATGACGCGCCGGATACCGCTGAGCCGACGACGCCGGTAGTCGATACCGCGCCTGTCGATCCAGCCCTCGATCCAGCCCTCGATCCGGCGTTGATGCAAGTGGTGCAGCCGGTGCTGCCAGCCCCTGTACCGGAAACCCCACCGGTTGTCGCCGCTGTGCAGTCAACCGTACAAGCACCCGTCGCGGCCGCCGTTACCGCAACAGCGACGCCGGCCGCTGCGACCACCGATCCTGATTTCGATCCCGAAGCCGATCCTCTTGATGCGCTGCCGGCCGTGCGTATGGCGTTGGAGCAGAGCGGGCACGTTTCGGCCGCCAGCCAGGCTCAGCCAAAAGCGGCGCCGACTCAGGCTCACGTCGACGGCGAGCTGACCTCGGCACAGAACTTTGCTGCAGGCATGGCGAGCATGCTCGACGTGCAGGCTGATCAGGACAGCACCAGCCAGGGCGGCGAGAAGGCGTTCAGTGGCCTGATCGATGACGGCCTCAAGGATCTCAAGTCCGCCAGCAGCGACACCCGTGTCGATGACTTCGCCAATCGTCTGGCGGCTCTGACCCAAGCGGCAACACCCAAGACTGCCAATGCATTGCCGGTGAACCAACCGATCGCCATGCATCAGAGCGGTTGGACCGAAGAGGTGGTCAACCGGGTCATGTACCTGTCCAGCGCCAATCTCAAGGCGGCGGATATCCAGTTGCAACCGGCCGAACTGGGACGCCTCGATATTCGGGTGAACATGGTTCCGGATCAGCAGACCCAAGTGACCTTCATGAGCGCTCACCCAAGCGTTCGCGAAGCACTCGACGGGCAAATGCATCGCCTGCGAGACATGTTCGCGCAGCAGGGCATGGGCCAGGTCGACGTCAACGTTTCCGATCAGTCCCGTGGCTGGCAGGGCCAGGGCCAGGGCCAGGGGCAGGAACAGGCTCAACAGGGGCAGGGCGGGCGCACCAATGCCAGTGGCGGTCGCCTCGATTCGATGGATGAAGAGCTTCCTGCGACGGTCGCTGATGTGGCCGCCAACACCACCAGCGTGATCGGCACCAGCGCGGTCGATTATTACGCCTGATAAATCAGGACGCCCCCTCAAAAGATCGCAGCCTTCGGCAGCTCCTTGTATCTACGGGTGTACACCATCCAAATGCAGGAGCCGCCGAAGGCTGCGATCTTTTGATTTCCGTTGCCTGCCTGCCGCCTCCACATAGCCCCAGACACTTCTGGCATAACACTTGCTCTTGCCTTGCCGTGCGACTGTGAAAACCCGAATAGTGACGGATTATTGGCATGGCGAAGAGTGAAGCAGTAGTAAAAGACCCCGCAACCAAAGGCAAAATCAAGCTGATCATTGTGATCGTCGTGGCCCTGCTGCTGGCGATCGGCTTGTCCGTGGGGGCGACCTGGTTCTTCATGCACGGCGCCCAGAGCAAGCCTGCCGCCGCGACTGAAACCGCTGTGGTCGGCAAGCAGCCGGCGATCTTCGAGCCAATGGCTCCAGCCTTCGTAGCCAACTACACCCAGAACGGCCGTCAGCGCTACATGCAGGTGAGCATCACCATGCAGGGGCGTAATCAGGCTGATCTGGAGGCGCTCAAAGTCCACATGCCAGTGATCCGCAATAACCTGGTCATGCTGTTTTCCGGTCAGGATTTCGCCACGCTGGCGACCCCGGTCGGCCAGGAGATGTTGCGTCAGAAAGCCACGGCCAGCGTTCAGGAAGTGGCGCAGAAAGAGCTGGGCAAAGTGGTGATCGAACAGTTGCTTTTCACTAATTTCGTACTGCAGTAG
>NZ_JBFTMK010000661.1:0-2437 GCF_056396965.1 Pseudomonas sp. 05N434 | reverse complement strand
ATGTGCAGGTATTACCGCCGAAGTCGCATTCGGTGACCACGCCGCGACAGCCGTCCTGTTGCTCCAGGCCGTGGGGCGCGCTGATCAGCTGAAGTTGCTCGGGGCGCAGCATGATTTGCGCTGATCGGTTGTTTCTGTGGTTGTTGACCGGTATGCGACCCAGATCGCAATGAGCCCAACCCGCTTCGATTCTGGCCGGCATGACCACGGCATCCCCGAGAAACAGGGCGGTTTGTTCATCGGCGGGATAGCGGTAAAGGTCCAGCGGATGTCCGGATTGCACTAGCCGGCCCTGACGCATCACCGCCAACTGATCGGCGAATGACAACGCTTCACTTTGATCGTGAGTCACCAGAATGGTCGTGACACCGGCGTCAGCCAGAAGCCTTGCGACCAATTTGCGCATGGCGGCGCGCAAACCGGTATCGAGTGCCGAAAACGGCTCGTCCAGCAACATCAGCCGTGGTTGTTGCGCCAGGGCCCGGGCCAGCGCGACACGCTGTTGCTGGCCGCCGGAGAGTTCATGCGGCCAACGATTGGCCATACTCGAGTCCAGTGCCACGCTGTCCATCAACTCGGCGACACGTTCCTGTTTGGCAACGCCCTTGGCCGCCAGCCCGAAACCGATGTTGGCGGCTACGGTCATGTGCGGGAACAGCGCACCATCCTGCGGAACATAGCCGATCAAGCGTTGATGCGCGGGGACCTCGCGGGTGCCGTCGACCAGCATTTGACCATTGAGCGCAAGGCTGCCCGAGTCCGGGAACTCGAAACCGGCGATCATTCGCAGCAAGGTGGTCTTGCCCGAACCGGACGGGCCGACGATCACCGTACGGCTTCCCGTCGGCACCGACAGGCTGATGTTCTCCAGGGCTCGGTGAGAACCGTAGGACTTGCAGATCGAGTGGAGTTCAAGAGTGTTCATCGGCCAGCCGTGCGTTTGGATTGATGGTAAAGAAGTCCGGTTAACGGAAGCGACAGCAGAATCATGAGCAAGGCATAGGGCGCCGCGGCGGCATAGTCGATTTCACTGGTCATTGCCCAGAAACCGGTAGCCAGGGTGCGCGTGCCATTGGGGGCGAGCAGCAGGGTGGCGGTCAACTCATTGCTGACCGCCAGAAACACCAGCGCAGCGCCGGCGGCAGCACCGGGTGCGGCCAGGCGCAGAGTGATCAGCCACAACGCCCGACCAGGCGAACGGCCGAGGCTGCGCGCCATGTTCTCCAGTTCCACCGGCGCCTGGGCGATGCCTGCGCGCAAACTCACCAGGGCGCGGGGCAAAAACATCAGTAAATACGCCAGCAGCACCGTGATGGTGGTCTGGTAAATCGGCCGGGCAAAATGAATCGTCAGCGTTACCAGCGCCAGCGCAACGACAATCCCCGGCAACGCGCTGGTAATGTAGTTGCAGCTTTCCAGCACACGTTGCAACGGGCCCGGTGAGCGAATCGACAGCCAGGCGATCGGGATGGCCGCGCATGTGGTAATTAGCGCGCCGGCGGCCCCGAGCATCAGCGTCTGCTCCAGCGCCGGCAGCAGTTCGCTCAGGTTCCAGACTTGCGCGCCACCGTCGATCAGCCACTTGCCAAGGGTGATCAACGGCACACCGAGTGCCAGCACACAGGTCATGCCTTGCAGCGTCAGCGCGAGCAGGGTGGTGCGCAACTTCAAGCGCACAATCCTTTGTTCGCGCGCGCTTCCCGACCCGACCCGGGCGTAGCGCGCCGTGCCGCGAGCAGCCGACTCGGCCGTCAGCATGGCCAGGCAGCAGAGCGCGAGGACGCCGGCCAGCATATTGGCGGCAGGCCCGTTGAAGGTGGACTTGAACTGATCGAAGATGGCCGTGGTGAAGGTGTCGAAGCGAATCATCGCGTACAGACCGTACTCGGCCAGCAGGTGCAGCCCCACCAGCAAGGCACCGCCGCAGATGGCCAGGCGCAACTGCGGCAGCACCACGCGAAAGAACACTGCCCAGGGCTTGAGCCCCAACGACTCGGAGACATCTTCGATGGCCGGATCGAGCCGGCGCAAAGTCGCTGCTATCGGCAGGTAAAGAAACGGGAAATAGGCGATGACCGACACCAGAACGCCGGCAAACAGGCCATGAATCGGTGGCACCAGACTGACCCACGCATAGCTGTGCACGAATGCCGGCACCGCCAGCGGCGCCGTCGCCAACAGCGACCACCAGCGCCGCCCCGGCAAGTTGGTGCGTTCCGTCAACCAGGCCAGCGCCAGACCCAGTGCGATGCACAAGGGAATGGTGAGCACCACCAGCAGCACGGTGTTGATCAGCAACTCGCCGACGCGTGGGCGCCATACCAGCGTCACCAGCGTCGCCCAGCCAGTCTGCACCGATACGCCGATCACGAAAGCAATCGGCAGCAACGCCAGCAACGACATCAGCACCGACAGGCTAATCACCCAGGCGCCGCCG
>NZ_JBFTMK010000660.1:0-3583 GCF_056396965.1 Pseudomonas sp. 05N434 | reverse complement strand
GGCTACCATAGTAGTGGTTCTTGATGTGGGTGAAATCCACCGTCTCGGCAATCCCGGGCCACTGATAAATCTCCCGTAGCCAGTTCGACAGGTTCGGATAATCGGCAATCCGCCGCAGATTGCATTTGAAGTGGCCGTGATACACCGCATCAAAACGAATCAGCGTGGTGAACAGGCGAATATCCGCTTCGGTCAGGTATTCACCCGTCAGGTAACGGTTCGCGCCCAGCAGTTGCTCCAGCCGATCCAGCTCGGCAAACAACTCATCGAACGCCTCTTCATAAGCCTGCTGCGAGGTGGCAAACCCGGCGCGATAGACGCCGTTGTTCACTGCTGGATAAATCCGCTCGTTCAGGGCATCGATTTCGCTGCGCAGCGGTGCCGGGTAGAAATCCAGGTCATTGCCGGTCAAGTCATCGAACGCACTGTTGAACATGCGGATGATCTCCGCCGATTCATTGCTGACGATGCGGTTGGTCTGTTTATCCCACAACACCGGCACGGTGACGCGGCCGGTGTAGTCGGCGGTATCGGCGGTGTAGCGCTGGTGCATGAAATTGAAATGATCGAGCTTGTCGCCGGTCGATCCGAGGTTTTTATCGAAGGTCCAGCCGTTTTCCAGCATCAACCAGCTGACCACCGACACGTCGATCAGGCTTTCAAGGCCTTTGAGTTTGCGCAGGATCAGCGTGCGGTGGGCCCACGGGCAGGCGAGGGACACATAGAGATGATAGCGACCGGCCTCGGCGGCAAAACCACCGACGCCGCTCGGGCCTGGCTTGCCATCGGCAGTCAGCCAGTTGCGACGCTGCGCCTGTTCACGCTGGAACGCGCCATCCTTGCTGCTTTGGTACCACTGATCCTGCCAGCGACCTTCGACTAACAAACCCATGTGCCTGACTCCTCAACCTATAAGCGTTGGAGAGGAGTCTATGCGCATAGGTTCGAACAAAAAGCGCAAAGGTTGGGCTGTTATGATCGACTAAATCGATCGGTCCCGGGCGTCCCAATATTGCTGGGCGGTTTCGAAGGCTTGTTCGCGGGGCTGGCCGAGGCCGCGCAAGGCCAGGGCCATGGTCGAGATCAGCGCCATTTGCGGGTAGCTGTCGACCACGTCGCCACGCCATACGGCTTTCAAGTGCTCCGGGTCCAGGCTCGCCGGTTTGACGTGGCGCTGGCTCGACAGCTGCGGCCATTCTTCATCCCAGCTTTCGCCGCCGGTGGTGCCATACAGGTGACTGTCGGCGTCCGGGTTGATCTCAATCTCGCCGCCATCGCCCTTGACGACGATTGCCGTGTCCCCGAGCAGACCGCTGGCATCGCGATGCACCGCCTGGTAGCCGGGGTGGAAAATGCTTTGCAGGCCACAACGGGCGCCAAGCGGGTTGAGAATCCGCGCCAGGGAATGGATCGGCGAGCGCAGGCCCAGGGTGTTGCGCAGGTCGATCATTCGCTGAAGCTGGGGAGCCCAGTCCACCAATGGCATGAACGCCAGACCGCCCTGATCGAGGGCCGCACCGACCTGCTGCCAGTTGCGGCATAACGGTATGTTCAGCGTCTCGAGCAGTTGTTCACTGTAGAGCCGACCCGCCGTGTGCGCGCCGCCGCCGTGCATGAAGATGCGCACGCCGTTCTGCGCCAGGCACTTGGCCGCCAGCAGATACCACGGCAAATGCCGCTTCTTGCCTGCGTACGTCGGCCAGTCCAGATCGACCGCCAGCGCCGGTGGGTTCAGGCGTTCACGCAAGGCTTCGGTGAACCCGGCCATTTCCTCGGCGCTCTCTTCCTTGTGCCGCAACAGCATCAGGAACGCGCCGAGCTGGGTGTCCTCGACCTTGTCGTCGAGCACCATGCCCATGGCCTCGCGGGCTTCTTCGCGGGTCAGATCGCGGGCGCCGCGTTTGCCTTTGCCAAGGATCCGCACGAATTGGGCGAACGGGTGCTCGGCGGGCGTTTCGAGGGTCAGCGCTGGATAGTCGGTCATAAGCAATTCGTCGGTTTGGGCAGGCCCGCCAGTTTCGCGGCGAGTTTGGCAGGGGTGCCTTTGAACAGTCGGTTCAGGTGCAGGCTGTTGCCCTTGTCGGGGCCGAGCTTCAATGCGGTCTGCAGGGCATAGGCCGCATCGCCACTCAGCAGCAGCGCATCGTTGGGGCCGATCACGCGCAGGCAACTGCCCAGGCGCTCGTCGCCGAAAGGGGAATGAGACAACACATGCAAAGTCGACATCAGAGGGTGATCACCTGGTCGTAACGGTCAATAAGGGCGGTGATGTCCTGGGCGCTCAGTACCCGGGCTTCTTCAAGCGACAGACCTTTGGGGTCCAGGCCTCGGGCCGCTACGCTGTCAGCGCACACGAACAGATCTTCGACGCCAAACATCGGCAAGGCTTGCAGGTTGGCGCTCAGGTCTTTCTGCTGCAATGCCTTGGCGTCCTGTTTCGCAGCGAGCTGGAACACGCCGTCATCAAGAAACAGTAGCCCGATCGGCAGATCGAAGGCGCCGCCGGCCAATACAATGTCTAGCGCTTCGCGCGCATTCGGCCCGGACCACGGCGCCTGACGGCTGATAATCAGCAAGGATTTAGCCATCTCACGCGCCTCCGAAACAGATCAGGCGGTCAGCGTCCTGCACCGCGTCATGCAACTGGCCAAGGCCGGACAATTCCCACGGCGCGCCCACGGCGACCGCTTCACGCTGATAGCGCTGGGCTTCTTCCTCGTTCAGCACGCCACGACGCAGGGCGGCGGCGATGCAGACCACGCCATCGAGTTGATGCTCGCTGACAAAGGTGCGCCATTGCTTGGGCAAGTCCTGCTCATCCTGAGGAGTGACCACACTGCCGGACGCGTTGTAGACGCCATCCTGATAGAAAAACAGCCGGACAATCTCATGCCCGCCGGCCAGCGCGGCCTGGGCGAACAGCAAGGCACGGCGCGAGGAGGGCGCATGGGCGGCGGAAAACAGCGCTATGGCGAATTTCATGACGGACTCGATCAGCAAAACTGCGGCCATGATAAAGCTTTATCGGCAGGGCGGCGAAGGGCGTTTGCTCGCAGACCGAGTCGCTGCCATTGCGAGGATTATTTGGTCAGCCCATACAACTCGCAATACTCAAGCCAGTCCATGCCGGCCATCTCTGCAACTTCCTTGTGCACTTCCATGCGTTGGGCCTGATATTCCTCGGGCGTGGCGGTGGTCAGTTGCAGTGTCAGCTCCCAGGCAAACAAACCCAGGCGCTCGGCCTCGGCTTCGAACGCTTCATGCAAGCGTTCGTCGCGGTATTGCGCCACCGTCTCGCCTTTGGCCTGGGCGAGCAGGGGATTGAGATTGTCGAGCTCAAGACGCAGCTCAGGGCGTTCATCGAGAAACTTCCTCAGCGCCTGTTCGTGTTGCTGTTCGGTTGTCGCCATGGTCACTCCTTGAGGGGATTACGAAGACTGCTTTTTGCTCGCCTTGGCAGCCGCAGCCAGACACTCAAGGGCAAACTGCTCGGTGTAGGTCATCTGGATCGGCGTGGTTTCGCCTTTGACGGTTCTTTCGCCGTCGAGAATGTAACGAATCCGCTTGTCGGTGACGCCAATTC
>NZ_JBFTMK010000659.1:0-2444 GCF_056396965.1 Pseudomonas sp. 05N434 | reverse complement strand
CCCGCTGGACAGCGCAGCTGTCCCAAAACCTATTTACGACTGCTTCGCAGCCGAACGGGAGCAAGCTCCCTCGCCCGGCGGCAGGCTACTGCGCCAACCACCCACCATCTATATTCCACGCTGCGCCACGCACCTGGCTACCGGCTTCGCTGCATAAAAACAGCACCAACTCACCCAGCTGCGGCGGCGTCACGAATTCCAGGGAGGGCTGTTTCTCGGCCAGCAAATCGTGTTGCGCCTGCTGCGGGTCGATCCCGGTCGCGGCGCGATCATCAATCTGCTTCTGCACCAGCGGCGTCAGCACCCAGCCTGGGCAAATGGCGTTGCAGGTAACGTTGGTGGTGGCGGTTTCCAGGCCGACCACTTTGGTCAGGCCGATCACGCCATGCTTGGCCGCGACATACGCCGCTTTACCCACCGAACCGACCTGGCCGTGCACCGAAGCGATGTTGATGATGCGTCCCCAGCCCTTGGTACGCATGCCCGGCAGGCTCAAGCGGGTGCTGTGGAACACCGACGACAGGTTGATCGCAATAATCGAGTCCCAGCGCTCCACCGGAAAATCTTCCACCGCCGCCACGTGCTGGATGCCGGCGTTGTTGACCAGGATATCTACGCCGCCGAACTCACGCTCGGCGTACTCGATCATATCGGCGATCTGCGCCGGGTCGCTGACGTCGGCCGGGTGATGGCCGACCTTGCCACCGAATTGCTCGACCTCAGCGATTACCGTCGACGCATCGCCGAAACCGTTGAGGATCAGGTTGGCGCCAGCCTTGGCCAGGCTCAGCGCGATCCCCAGACCGATGCCGCTGGTGGAACCGGTGACCAGTGCGGTCTTGCCCGAAAGAGTCGTCATGAATACCTCACACAATGCCAGTGGCGTAGAAAGTACCGATCACCACAAAAACAGCGAGTGTCTTGATCAGCGTAATACAGAAAATGTCTTTGTAGGCCTCGCGGTGGGTCAACCCGGTGACCGCCAGCAAGGTAATCACCGCGCCGTTGTGCGGCAGGGTGTCCATGCCGCCACTGGCCATCGCGGCGACCCGGTGCAGCACTTCCAGGGGAATATTGGCGGCGTGGGCAGCGCTGATGAAACTCTCGGACATCGCCGCCAAAGCGATGCTCATCCCGCCTGACGCCGAGCCGGTGATGCCGGCCAGCAAGGTCACAGTGATCGCTTCATTGACCAACGGGTTGGGAATGCTCTTGAGCCAGTCGGCCAGCACCAGAAAACCTGGCAACGAGGCGATCACCGCCCCGAAACCGTATTCCGACGCAGTGTTCATCGCTGCCAGCAATGCGCCGCTGACCGCACTTTTACTGCCTTCGGCCAACCGGCCGCGAATAGCCTGAAAACCGAACACCAGCACCATGACGATGCCCACCAGCAAGGCTGCCTGGACCGCCCAGATCGCCGTCAGCTTGGCGATGTCGGTGGTCACCGGAACGGCCATGCCCGGCAGCGAGAGGCTGTGGGTCTTGCCGTACCACACAGGAATCCAACGGGTGAACAGCAGGTTCATCAGGCCCACCATCAACAGCGGCGACAGCGCGATCCACGGGTTGGGCAGTTTGATGTCCGGTGCGGTTTCCGGTTCGTTGCGCAGTTCTGAACCGTAACCTTCACCCGTGCGCTGGGCCTTGTTGCGCTGGCGCTGCAGAAACAGCATGCCGGCACTGAACACGAAAATCGTGCCGATCACTCCCAGCCACGGCGCCGCCCAGGCGGTGGTGTTGAAGAAGGTGCTGGGGATGATGTTCTGGATCTGCGGCGTGCCAGGCAGGGCGTCCATGGTGAACGAGAACGCGCCGAGGGCGATGGTCGCCGGGATCAGGCGTTTGGGAATATTGCTCTGGCGGAACATCTCGGCGGCAAATGGGTACACCGCAAACACCACCACAAACAGCGACACACCGCCGTACGTGAGCAGGGCGCAGACCAGCACGATCACCAGCATCGCCTGACGGGTGCCGAGCAAGCGAATCGCCGCCGCGACGATGGAGCGGGAGAATCCCGACAACTCGATCAGCTTGCCGAACACCGCGCCGAGCAGGAACACCGGGAAATACAGTTTGACGAAGCCGACCATCTTTTCCATGAACACCCCGGTGAAGACGGGGGCTACGGCGGAAGGGTCGGTGAACAGGACGGCGCCGAGGGCGGCGATCGGGGCAAAGAGGATAACGCTGTAGCCACGGTAAGCAGCCACCATCAGCAGCGCGAGGGCTGCCAAGGCAATGATCACACTCATGGTGTGTCTCTCCTGGATTGTTATTTTTGTAGGGTGAAGCTTGGTGGAAGGGCTATAGCGGGTTTCGTGCCAGATATCTAAGCTATTGAAATATAAGGAGATTATTTGTTTGTGAAGTGATTTTGGTGATTTTTGTCTCTGTATTGAGATTTTTGGCGATTGTGCTGACGCTTTCGCGGGCAAGCC
>NZ_JBFTMK010000658.1:0-2453 GCF_056396965.1 Pseudomonas sp. 05N434 | reverse complement strand
ATCGTAGACCGCAACGTTACGCCGCTGCTGTCAGTCAACGACCCAGAACTGATGGTCGCCATGCCCAAGGGCCTGACCGCCGCCACCGGCATGGACGCGTTGACCCATGCCGTCGAAGCCTACGTCTCCACGGCAGCCAACCCGATTACCGATGCCTGTGCGCTGAAAGCCATCACATTGATCAGCGACAACCTGCGCCAGGCCGTGCAGGACGGCAGTGACATGATCGCGCGGGAAAACATGGCCTACGCGCAATTTATGGCGGGCATGGCGTTCAACAATGCGTCCCTTGGCTACGTTCACGCGATGGCCCATCAGTTAGGCGGGTTCTACGACCTGCCCCATGGTGTGTGTAACGCGGTGCTGCTACCTCACGTGCAGAGCTTCAACGCGCTGGTGTGCGCCCCTCGCCTGACCGACGTTGCCCACGCGATGGGGGCCGACATTCGCGGGCTCAGTCCGGAAGAGGGCGCGCAGGCGGCGATCGCGGCGATCCGCAGCCTGGCCAGGGATGTGGACATTCCCGCCGGTTTGCGTGAGCTCGGTGCCAGGCTCAATGACATCCCGGTCCTTGCCAGCAATGCCCTGAAAGACGCCTGTGGACTGACCAACCCACGGGCGGCGGATCAGCGGCAGATCGAGGAGATTTTCCGCAGCGCGTTCTAAGCGGTTCGACGGCCGGGCGCGAGCACTACGCAAAGCAGCGCGCCCAAGGCCAGCAAGGTGCATAACAGCGACAAAGGCCATGCCTGCTGGCTGGCTATCAGGCTGGCGATACCGCCGATAACGGCGGCCATCAGTTGATGAATGAAACCGCTCAACGCCATCGCATAAGCACCGCCGACCGGGGAACCGTGGTTGGCCAGGGACAAGCTGATTGGGTAAATCAGCGATTGGCCGAATACTGCAAAACAATAGGGCAACCAGAACAGCAGCGCGATAGACGTGCCTGCGAGGCTACCCAGCAACATGACTGCGCTGCCGGCCAGTATCAGCCCGACGCCCGCCGTCATCAGCCATTGCTGACCGGTATGCAGTACGAAGCGATTGACCGCCACGGCCCCGAGAAAGTACGCCGCGCTGATGGGCCAGCCCAACAAGCCGTATTCCACTGCCGACCACTTGAAGGCGCCTTGCAGAATCAGCGGTGCAGCGGTGTTGAACGCGACAATCACCCCATACCCCAAGCCACCGGCGAGGGCCGGTAACAGGAAGGCCCGATGCCGCAGAATGTGCCCGTAGCTCGTCCAGGCGGATGATGGTGTGTTCTCTTCTGCCAGCATCGGGAACGTGACCCGCGCCACCACCAGCGCCATCAACAGGCTCACACCACCCAATAAGTAGAAAATCGCTGACCAGCCCAGTGTCACCTGGATGATCGACCCCAGGTATTGACCGATACCCAGCGCCACCACAAAGGAAATCGATATCCAGGACAACGCCTTGGCCAGCAGATCGCCGCGAAAACTGTCGCGGATCAGCACCCGGGCCATGACTGAAATCCCGCTGGCGCCAATCCCCTGAATCAGGCGAAAAACCAGGAACGATTCAAGTGTCTGGCCCAGAGGCAGGGCCAGGTTGCCCAGCCCATAGAGGCCGAGCGCCGCGAGCAATACCGGCTTGCGGCCAATGCGTTGGCCCAGGCTGCCCCAGAACAGCATCGGCAGCGCCATGCCGATCAGATACACCGCCAACCCCCATGAAACCTGTGAGGCATCTGCGGACAGATCCCGGGCAATATCCGGCAGCGCCGACAGATAAATGCTCATGCCCAATTGGGCGAGAAAAACCGTACAGCAGGTGATCAGGAGGGTGGTGCTGCTCTTCATTTAATCTTCCCTGTTTTTTCAGCCGCCGATGTCCCGGCCGTGAGCACGTAAAAGCTCGGTGATGAGTCCACAGAAATGGCGGATCAGCGTCGTCCCCATGTCGGCGCGCAGGGTGATTCTGATGGCTGCCTTGCCTTGTGCAACCACCGGGAAAAAGACTGCCGAGGTGAAGAATCCGTGATTGGCCAGTTCAATGGCGATGTGGTTGGCCAGCGATGCCTCACCGCAATTGACCAGTCGAATCGCCATGTTGCTGTTGTGTTGTGCAGTTCGTATGAGGCTGTCAAAGAGGCGGATATTAACCTGAAGCTTTTCCTGCAGCTCGGCGAATTCCAGGGTGTGGTGTAGCTGGATGGATGCCCGGCCCGCGCCAATGGCTGCACTGTTCAGGCTTTGCGACCAGTTGCTGGGGCCGCCGTAACGCGCAATGAGCTTCTTCTGCCGTTCACTGCCCAGCATCACCAGACCGCCGCTGGCGCCGAACGACTTGGCCAGCGAGGCGACGATGAGGCAGTCATCATCCAGGGTATGCAGCCTGGGACGTACAAGACCGGCGCCGAATGTTCCTACAGAGGAAAGCGCGTGGGAGTCGTCCAGATAGAGAAACAGCCCATAGCGGTCCTT
>NZ_JBFTMK010000657.1:0-2457 GCF_056396965.1 Pseudomonas sp. 05N434 | reverse complement strand
CTGCCTGACGCACCGCAAGTTCTGGTCTGACGACTGCTGTGCAGCCGAACGCAGCCTCGCAGGCTCGGCAGCTGCTACGGAGAGTGTGTTACGGCTGAGATTACTTAGCGAATCGACATTAGCCACAAAGGCCCCCTCCATCATTTCAAATGTGACGAGCGCCGCGCGCGGACTTAGTATGGCGTTTTCAACTTTTGACAAGGCACGTCCATGACGATCGAAATCCGCCMGGCAACCCCCAGCGATGCTCCGCAAATCCTCGCGTTCATCACTGAACTGGCCGACTTCGAACGTGCCCGCCACGAAGTCATCGCCAGCGTCGCCGACATCGAGCGCAGCCTGTTCAGCGAAGGCGCCACCGCCCATGGCCTGATCTGCCTGCGCGATGGCCTGCCGATCGGCTTCGCGGTGTTCTTCTTCAGCTATTCCACCTGGCTGGGCAGCAATTGCCTGTACCTCGAAGACCTCTACATCACCCCTGAACAACGGGGCGGCGGCGCCGGTAAAACCTTGCTGCGCCACCTGGCAAAAATCGCCTGTGCCAATGACTGCGGCCGTTTCGAATGGAGCGTGCTGGACTGGAACAAACCGGCGATTGAATTCTACAAATCCCTCGGCGCACAACCGCAGGAAGAGTGGGTGCGGTATCGGATGGATGGGGCGGTGCTAAGGGATTTTGCCGAGGGCGGCTGATCGATTGATGGCGATCTGACACGCATCGGTTGTCTACACCGCTCTAGTCCTGCATTCTGTGCGCCTTTTGCGCGCTCACGGACGACACTTGCAATGCCTTTGGCACCCTTTCTCCACGCCCGTGGAGCCTTCGCCGCGTCAATGAGTGACTGGCGATGAGCGGACTTCGGGCGACGATGCGTTTGTATGGCCTGGTGAAAAAACTCGGCTCCACGGACGACCGCCATCGCCAGCCGGTGGACATCCTTTGCACCCTCAATCGCACGGGCGGTAAGGCGATCCGGGCGTTCGTCTCGCGTCTGGATGCCGAGTTGATGGCGCGCAGTCGCGGTCTTGAGGAGTACCGCGTTGTCCCGCTTCGCACGTTCGATCCAAATCAGTTGATCCAGGATCATCAGGGCTGGCTGACGCTGCACGTCTGCTGTGGCTTCGTTGTCCTGGCGGATCAATCGTTATTGAACGATGGCACATTGTTGCCCATGGGCTGGTACGTCTACTCCGACATCGGTCAATGGACCGCAGAGCATTACATCGACTTCGGCCCGCAAATGACTAGCCTGCTGCAGACGTCCTATAACCGGATCGGCTTGCGCGACTACAACGCTTGGCTCAATGACTTCGACAGCGTCTCGGATGCGGATATGGAATGGCAAGTCGCCGAAGCCTGGCAAACCCTTCACAACGTTTCATCTCCCGACAGCCATGACGATTGTCACGCGCTATTCGACCCGGTCGATAACCGCTGGCGCTTCGCCGCGGCCGACATTGATATCTATCAGCCTCACCCTGAACCTCAGTAGCAAGGAGCTTTGACTTGAGTGGAAAACCCGCTGCGCGCGTCACCGACCCGACCGCGTGCCCGTTGTCGGGCCATGGCACCAACCCGATCGTGTCTGGTTCCCCGGACGTGTTCTTCGACGGCCTCGGCGCTGCCCGAATGACCGATAAATCCGCCTGCGGCAGCCCGATCACCGGCGCRGTCTCCAGCACGGTATTTATCAATGGCCTCAACGCTGCAACGCTCGATAGTACGGGCGGGCATGGCAACGTGGTGGTTGGAGGCTCCGGCACCGTCATTATTGGGCAAAGCGGGGGAGGCGCCACGTTCAGTGGGTTGTTGCCGATGCCGGTGCATTTCACGGACAGGTTGCAAGTGGTCAATGAGGCGACTGGAGAGCCGGTTCCCTATCACCCCTACACCATTCAGCGTGGGGACGGCAGCGAAGAGCATGGCATCACGGATGCGTCCGGGTTTACCCATACTGTCAGTTCGCATTTGGCTGAAACCATTAAATTGTTTGTGGAGTAATTGGGGATGCCAGGTGAAAACGCGGCAGCGAAGGAAGCGTTGCCGAAAAGACAGGTTTGCGATCATCCACTGACAGACCCAAAAGACACTTCGGTGAAGCAGGTTGCCATTACGGTAAAGAAAATATTTATCTTTTTTATCGGTGGGGCTGGGGATCAGGAAAGTTACTACTTGAGTGGTCCTAACTGGAACGTCAGTTATGTTCGTGACGACGTGTTGGCGGATGCTGATGCTCTGAACTATCTCTGTCGGTGCCCTGTACGGGCAATGGCCTACAATAAATTTATAACTGATGAAGATTTGGCAAAAAATGTTCTGAGTGAAATTCCTGACACCTCCACAGCGGTTTATATTGTTGGACACAGTCTGGGTGGCTGGAACGGTGCACACCTCTCCAGTGTGTTGACGGATAAGGGGTACAAAATAAGGATGTTGATTACTCTGGACCCGGTGGG
>NZ_JBFTMK010000656.1:0-2473 GCF_056396965.1 Pseudomonas sp. 05N434 | reverse complement strand
ATGCCGATCAGCAGCGTCACGAACATGTGCGCCGCGTCCTTGCCCACCAGTTGCAAGTCGCTCAAGTGCTTGCTCATCCACTCGCCGATGGCCACCCGGAATTCGGCGGCACTGGCCGGTAAATAAGCATCGATGAACGGCGGCAACTGCCCGCGTGCACGGTCGACCACGCCCATGAATTTGTCGAGGGAAGCACCGGGGTTTTCCGCCTCGTGCAGCAGGAAACTGATCRCACCGGCAAAGATCAGCGCCAGCACACTGACCACCAAAGTCCCCAGTAACGCCACCGCCAGCCAGCGCGCACGGCGGCCCTCGATCAGCCGTTGCAATTGCGGCGTGAGCATGTTGACCAGTTCGAACACCAACAACCCGGCCAGCAGGCTGGGCAGCAATCGCAGAGGGATCACCAGCAGCAAACCGCCAAAAATAATGACCCAACTGATGAGCAACAAGACCTGACGCTGAGAAAACGCTGACATACAGCCTCAAAACGAACGACGTGAAAGGATTGGCAGTCTGCCAGCGTTCCGGCGCCGAAGCGAGCAAACACGAACCTTGGGAGCGAGCCTGCTCGCGATAGCATCAACGCGGTTCTGCGTGATACCGAGTCGCCTGCATCGTCGGATCGCCGTCCGGAGCAGGCTCGCCCCACACTGCTTATTTTTTCTTCAGGCACTCACTCATGAACGCTTTGCGTGCATCGCCCTTGAGGCCCTTGGTAGTGGCATCGGCGTTACAGGTTTTCATCTTTTCTTGTTGAGGTGTCATGGGCTTGGCGGCATCGGCGGCCGGCGCGGCTTTGAGGCAGGTACTCATGAAGGCTTTGCGCTCATCGCCCTTGAGGCTCTTGGCGGTAGCTTCGGCATTGCAGGTAGTCATTTTGTTCTGTTGGGCAGTGGCAGCAAAACCMTGGGAGCAGAGCAGCAGACCGATCATCAACAACGGGGCACGCAACATCTTCATGGAGTTTTCTCCTTGTTACCGCACCGATGGGTACGGCCTCGCTCTGGAGTGTAGACAAAGCCTGTTACACCTTCATCTGCTATCAAGATGGCTGCGCCGATACTGTTCCGGCGTGCACCCGGCCTGGCGCTGAAACATCGCGATAAACGCCGAGCCGGTGCTGTAACCCATGTCGAAGGCGATTTCCTGAATGCTGCGGTGGCTGTCCAGCGCTTCGATCGCCGCCAGAAACCGCAACCGTTGCCGCCATTCACCGAAACTCATGCCCAACTCGCGAACAAACTGCCGGGCCAGCGTGCGTTCGCTGACGTGAACCTGCCCGGCCCAATACGCCAACGGCCGGTTATCCCCAGGTTCGGCCTGCAAGGCTTCCAGAATGCCAAGTAACCCGGGACTGCTGGCGTAGGGCAAATAGCACTCATGCACGGGCGCCTGTTGCAGTTGGTCTACCAGCACTTGAGCCAGACGCTGGTCCGCGTCGTGCTCGGGAATTTTCACATCGCGGGCGGCGAAGTCTTTCAGGATCGCCTTGAGGATGTCGCTGATCGCCAGGGTGCAGGCCTGTTGCGGCAGATCGCGGCACAGCGTCGGCGCGAGGCAGACCGCGCGATAGTTGATCGGCTGATGGCTATAGAAACTGTGTTCGGTCCCGGGCGGCACCCACACCGCGTACTGCGGCGGCGACATGAAACGGCTGCCATCGACTTCCATGTGCAACACGCCATGGGCCGCGTACTCCAGCGTGCCCCACGGATGTCGGTGAGGTGCGGCGTATTCGTGGGCGTTGAAGTCGGCATAGCGGAAATACACCGCCGACGGCAGTTCGCTGAAATCCAGCAGGTCGATGTGTTTACTGTTCATGCTGTCCGGAATCAGGGGCAGATTGTCTGGATCGCAGTATAGGCTTGCATCCAGACAGACGGATAATTGCCCCTCATTAACGTTCTGGCTTTTTCCCGATGCAATACGCTTATCCCCTGCTGGCCATTTTCATTTGGGCCGGCAACACCGTGATCAACAAACTCGCGGTGGGCGCAATCTTCCCCGCCGAAATCGGCTTCTACCGCTGGCTGCTGGCCGGGATTCTGTTCACGCCTTTCATGCTTAAGCCAGTGATCGCCCATTGGCCGGTCATACGCCCAAACCTGGGGAGGATCTTCATTCTCGGCGTACTCGGCATGGCGGTTTATCAGAGCCTGGCCTATTTCGCTGCAACACTGACGTCGGCCACCAACATGGGGATCATTCTGTCGCTGATGCCGTTGATGTCGCTGGCCATGGCGATAGTCAGCCTCGGCCAACGCCTGACCGCCGGAGCCCTGGCCGGTGCGGTATTGTCGTTTGCCGGTGTTCTGGTGGTGGTGTCGTCCGGCAGCCTTGGCGCGTTGCTGGAGCACGGGGTGAACTTGGGCGACGCGATGATGCTGATCGCCACGCTGGCTTATGCGGTTTACAGCACCTTGCTGAAAAAATGGCAGCTGCGCTTGCCGCCGCTGGTGTTGCTGTATTT
>NZ_JBFTMK010000655.1:0-2475 GCF_056396965.1 Pseudomonas sp. 05N434 | reverse complement strand
GGCATATGCGGTGTGCCAGAAAAATGCGGTTGCTGGATTTGGGGTCGCTTCGCAACCCAGCGGGAGCAAGCTCCCTCGCCACAGTGGGCTCCACTGACTCAGTCCCCAAAAACAAGAAACCCCGCATCACGCGGGGTTTCTTGTTTCCGGTGGTTCGGGAAAGCGGGCCATCGCGGGCCTGCTTCCACAGGGTTTCGCGTATCAAGCCACCACTTGGTAACACGGCACATACGCCGCGCCACCCGGCAGTTTCATCCGGTGCTGGGCAACGAAGGCTTTGAGCAAATGGTCCAGCGGCTGCAAGACCTCGGCATCACCGCGAATCTGGTACGGCCCGTGTTCTTCGATCAGGCGGATGCCCTTGTCCTTGACGTTGCCGGCGACGATGCCGGAGAACGCGCGGCGCAGGTTGGCGGCCAGTTCGTGGGGCGGCAGGTTGCGGCTCAGTTGCAGGTTGGCCATGTTGGCGTGGGTCGGGTCGAACGGGCGCTGGAAGCCTTCGTCGATCTTCAGTAGCCAGTTGAAATGGAACGCGTCGTTGCGCTCACGGCGGAACTGTTTGACCGCTTTGAGGCCCTGAGTCATCTGCCGCGCTACTTCGGCCGGGTCGTCGATGATGATCTCGTAGTGCTGCTGCGCTTCTTCACCGAGGGTTGCGCCGACGAAGGCGTGCAGTTGCTCCAGATACGGCGCGGCGCTTTTCGGCCCGGTAAGGACCACCGGGAACGGCAGGTCCTGGTTGTCCGGATGCATCAGGATGCCGAGCAGGTACAGGAACTCTTCGGCCGTGCCCGCGCCGCCGGGGAAAATGATGATGCCGTGGCCAACCCGCACGAACGCTTCCAGGCGTTTCTCGATGTCCGGCAGGATAACCAGTTCGTTGACGATCGGGTTCGGTGCTTCGGCGGCGATGATCCCCGGCTCGGTCAAGCCGAGGTAACGGCCGCCGTGGATGCGTTGCTTGGCATGGGCGATGGTCGCGCCTTTCATCGGGCCTTTCATCACGCCAGGGCCGCAACCGGTGCAGATGTCCAGGCTGCGCAGGCCGAGTTCGTGGCCGACTTTCTTGGTGTATTTGTATTCTTCGGTGTTGATCGAGTGGCCGCCCCAGCACACCACGATTTTCGGCTCGACGCCGGGGCGCAGGGTGCGGGCGTTGCGCAGCAGGTGGAAGACGTAGTCGCTGATGCCCTGGGAGGTGCTCAGGTCGATGCTCAAGGCGTCGAGTTCGTTTTCGGTGTAGACGATGTCGCGCAGGGCGCTGAAGAGCATTTCGCGGGTGCTGGCAATCATTTCGCCATCGACGAAAGCGTCGGCGGGGGCGTTCAGCAGTTCCAGGCGTACGCCACGGTCTTGCTGGTGAATGCGGATTTCGAAGTCTTTGTAGGCTTCCAGGATGGTCTTGGCGTTATCGACGTGGGCGCCGGTATTGAGGATGGCCAGGGCGCACTGGCGGAAGAGGGTGTAGGTGATGCCGGATGATGCTTCGCTCAGTTGCTGCACTTCACGCTGGGAGAGCGTTTCCAGGCTGCCTTTAGGGCTGACCGAGGCGTTGATTACATGTCGTTGGGTCATTCAATGATCCTTAAAACGATGTCACCCGCCAGCAACGGCGCATGGCATCCGAATAGTGTGTATCCATGATGAAGATGGCACGAACTGCGCTGTATCGCCATGCTCCCGTTTGACGATGAAAAGATGAAAAGGAGCTCCAGCATAGCTAAATCCTTCGGGGAGGCGATAATGCCTCGCAGTCTTTTTGTCACAGCGCCTTTTACCATCGATGCAAGGAACCCCGTCGCGATGTTCGAAATCCAGCCAATGAATGCCGAAACCTATCGACGCCAGACGCGGCGCAGCACGGTGATCATCGCCCTGATGTTCCTGGCGCTGGCGATGGTGCTGTCGACGGTGGCGGTGACGTTGTTCGGTGAGCCCGGCGGCGATAATCTGCGGTTCAACGTGGGCGGTGTGTTTGCCGCGTTGTTGCTGACAGTGGCGCTGATGCGCGGCAAGTTCTGGAGGCAGGAGTGGATGGCGCCAGCGGTCTATGGTTGGCAGCTCAAGCGCAGCCTGATGAGCGTCACCAACGTCATGCACCAGGTGACGGCGGCGGTGGAGCAGGGCGACCCTGCCGCCATGAAGCTGCTGCGCTTTTATCACTTGGGGCTGAGCCAGATGCACCAGTTGGACGGCAACTCCAGCGATCAAAGTCAGCTGACCCGAGAGATGGACCAGCACAAGGCACGGATGGACGCGTTGGGCATCGAGACCGAACAGAGGCGATTGAATCCGGCCTGGTTTGAGGCGATCAAACAGACGCCGATGTAGGATTACGATCGCTGGCAATGAGCGTTTTTGTGCAAATCACCTATCGTATCGGTAGCGGGTTGTAATGGTTTGAGCGCCGGTCACGGCTGGCTGGCGCTAAAAGGGCGAACGGGAAAATTCGCCATGTCATAAGCATGTCATAAG
>NZ_JBFTMK010000654.1:0-4091 GCF_056396965.1 Pseudomonas sp. 05N434 | reverse complement strand
CTCCATACCACGAAAAATCTGCGCAACGCTGAAGTCATCGAGTCCATGGGCATGCTTGAAACCCTGATGGACCGTTGGGGGCGTCGCCAAAGGCATGTCCTGATGCTGCAGTCCGGGGCGAGCGATAGAGGTGGCATCATCAGCACGCTTTCCAGGTCCTTCCGGATCCTGGTGCAATCGCTGATCCTGGGGCTGGGGGCGTACCTGACCGTGGATCACCAGGTGGGGCCAGGCATGGTGTTTGCCGGGTCCGTGCTGCTAGGGCGCGCCTTGGCCCCCATCGATCTGATTATCGGCAGCTGGAAGGGCTTTATTGCGGCCCGTTCGCAGTACCGCCGTCTCAACGACATCCTCGACAAACAACAGGCTCAGCCCGAGCGTATGTCATTGCCTGCGCCTCAGGGTCATGTGCAGGTGGAGAATCTGATCGTCGCGGCACCTGGCTCGAAAACCCCGATCATCAAAAACATAAGTTTCAGCGTACCTGCCGGCTGCATTGTCGGAATCATCGGTCCAAGTGCCGCGGGCAAGTCCACCCTGGCCAGGGCACTGATGGGGGTATGGGCGCCGCAGCATGGGGTGGTCCGGCTCGATGGCGCGGACATCAGCGCGTGGGACAAACATGAACTCGGGCCGTACATAGGTTACTTGCCCCAGGACATTGAATTATTCGAAGGCAGCGTCAGCGAGAACATTGCCCGCTTCGCCGAGGTCGACTCCGAGAAAGTCGTTCTGGCGGCCAAGTCTGCCGGCGTTCACGAAATGATTCTGCTGTTGCCCGATGGCTATGACACCGTCATTGGCAGCGATGGCGTCATGCTGTCGGGAGGGCAGCGCCAACGCATAGGCCTGGCCCGTGCCCTGTATGGCAACCCGCGGCTGATTATCCTCGACGAGCCCAATTCCAATCTCGACGAAGTCGGTGATCGTGCCCTGGCGGTGGCCATCCAGCAGCTCAAGCTGACAGGCGCAACCGTTTTTGTGATTACCCACCGAACCAACATTGTGTCCCAACTTGACCGGCTGATGGTGATGAGTGATGGCGCCATCAGTCTCTATGGACCACGCGAACAAGTGCTGGCCGAACTCGCGCAGCGGGCACAAAAGCACGCCTCGCAAGCAGGCGCAAGCGTGGCTTCGGTGGCTACTCGCAAGGGTGATGCCGATGAACAGTACGATGCTCAGTCGTCAAACAGATAACTTCGCCGACCTGGCGGTATCTGATCGAAAGATCCGTCGCCTGGGTTTTGGCATTTTATTGATGACCTTCGGGGTGTTCGGCACCTGGGCGGCGGTCGCACCGATCGATGGCGCGGCTTACGCGCCTGGTGTGGTCACCGTGCAGGCTTATCGGAAAACGGTACAACACCTCGAAGGTGGCATCGTCAAAGAGGTGTTGGCCCATGACGGTGACATCGTCAAGCAGGATGACCCGCTGATTATTCTCGATGATGCCCAGCTGCGATCCGAATACGAGATGACCCGAAGCCAGCTCATTGCCGCCAGAGCCATGGAGGCAAGACTCAAGGCTGAGCGGGACAATCTGCCAGTCATTGGCTTTGACGTCATGACCGATGCCGACAGTCTGCGAGGTGCCGAGGCGCGCCAGGGCGAGAGAATAAATCCTACAGCGGTGAAATCGTTGAATTGACAGACATGTTGTCACAAGGGTTCGTCGACAAACAACGCCTGCTTGAGCAGCAGCGCAAGCTTGAAATGGTCAAGTCCGAATTGGCCGACCATCGTTCGACCATCACCAGGACGCGCCTGCAGATCAATGAAACACAGCTGCAGATTCTACAAGTCGATAAAGACTTCAATGCCGATGTCGCCAAACAATTGGCCGATGTCCAGACCAAAATCTACGACCTGCAAGAGAAGGCTTCCGCCCTGGAAGACCGGCTCAGCCATATCATCATCCGCGCACCCGAATCGGGCATGGTGATAGGCATGACGGTGCATACGATTGGCGGCGTCGTGCGCTCGGCGACTCCTTTGCTGGACATCGTTCCCTCGGTTTCTGAACTGGTCATAGAGGCCCAGGTGGCGCCGGTCGATATCGATCGCATCGCCATCGGCAAGCGTGCCGATATCCGTTTCGGCGCGTTCAACAGTGCGACCACGCCGGTGATCCAGGGCGAGGTCATCAGTGTCTCGGCGGACCGGCTGGTCAACGAAAAGACCGGGACTCCCTATTACCTGGCGCGGGTCCGGGTCACCGAAGCCGGCGTGCGCGCCTTGGGTGATCGCAAATTACTGCCGGGGATGCCTGCGGACGTGTTGATCATCACGGGGCAACGCACGCTGTTGCAATACCTTCTGCAGCCGGCCCGCAATGTCATCTCTCAAGCGTTGATCGAGGAGTGATCATGCGAGCGTCGACAGTTCTGCTGGGCGGGGCGTTCATGTTTGCCGCGGGTGCCGTTCTGGCGCAAACCACTGAAGCAAAGCCGACCGGGGTCAGTGCCTCGACGTATTCCACGGATCTCATGCAGTTGTACCGCGAGGCCCGGCTGGAAGACCCGCGAGTGTTGGCCTCGTATGCGCGAGCGAAGGCGGGCGAGGAACATCAACGCGAGGCCCTGGGCTCGCTGTTACCACAGGTATCGCTCAACGCCGGGCAGAACCGGATTCATCAGGAGAGCGACCTGGTGCAGCGCAGTTACGATAGCGAAATCTACAGCCTGGTGCTGCGTCAATACCTTTACAACAAGGCCGCGTGGGAGAACTACCAAAGATTCAAAAGCCTGGCCAAGCAAACCGAATCAGAAGCGCAGGAGGCCCAGGCCGAGGCCACAGTGGATTTAGCCCAGCGTTACTTCGCCGCATTGGCGGCCGAGGATGAACTGGAGTTGGTAAAGGCGGAGCGTCAAACCACGCAAAAGAGCCTGGACAGGGTCAATGCGTTGTACGAAAAGCAGCTGGCAATGATTACCGATCAACTCGACCTCAAGGCCCGGGTCGATTTGCTGGCGGCGCAGGAGCTGGATGCCCAGAACCAGGCCAGTATCACCCGCGAGGCACTGGCGGAGATCGTCGGCCGGCCAGTCAAGGAGAAGCTCAACCGGATTCGCGATGACGTGCAACTACAAGTGTCGACGCAGAGTCTTGAAACGTGGGTCCGCGAGGGGATAGCGCAAAACCCGGCGCTCAAGACCAACGAAAGTGGTGTCGAGGCCGCAGGCGCTGCGTTGCGCGGCGGCAAGGGCGGACACTATCCGACCGTGAGCCTGTCTCTGAGCGCGCAACAGACCAACGAGGGCTACAACAACTCCCTGGCGCCGCGTACCGACAGTTATGTCGCCGGTATTGGCGTGCAAGTGCCGATATACAGCGGTGGTTCAACCTCGGCGCGGGTGCGGGGGCTCTACCAGGATCAGATTGTGGCGGAGCAGCAACTGGAAGCAGTCCAGCGCCAGGTGGTCAAGGAGATCACCACCGCTTACCTGACGGCCAACTCGAGCGCAGAAAAGATCAGTGCGAGCCGGCATGCCCTGGCCTCGGCACAGCTGTCCAGAGTGGCGGCAGAAAAAGGACTCAGTTACGGAATGGTCAATGCCGTCGATGTACTGACCAGCGTACGCAACGAATTCCGGGCTCGTCGAGATCTGCTCAAGACCCAATACGACTTCGTCACCAATGTCTTCACGCTCAATCGCTGGGCGGGCAAGCCGCCTGTCGAGAGTGTCGAAAACGTCAATGCCTGGCTGAGCCCCCGCAGCTCCAGTCAAAAACTCACATCCCCCTGAACCTGCCAGCAATACCGCCGTTGTAGACCCTCCAGCCAGGCTGTTTTTTCAGTGCCTGCCCGCGGGCCTGGGGCCGGCTTGTGGGTGGCTCGATGCGGTGGGTTTCGCCGACAAATTGACGCTGGTTTTATTGTCATACTTTGCTGCACGCCACTCGTCGGTTAATTGACGATTTTGATCGGGGCAGACTTCAGCCGCAGGTCGCCGGTGGCGAGCCTAAGACCTTGATTTTTTAGGGGGGATGGCACCGCTGGGAACATCAGCCGGGCTATCCGCATGAGGCTGAGTCGACGACTGGCGGATGGCTGGGCCGGCAGCGCGCCGGGCTGGCCTAGACTCAGT
>NZ_JBFTMK010000653.1:0-2506 GCF_056396965.1 Pseudomonas sp. 05N434 | reverse complement strand
GTGAATAAAGTCGATGAACTCCTTATCCAGCGATGTCCGGCTACCGCTTTATCAGCGCCTGCGAGATCAGTTGGCTGAACAGATTGCCAACAATCGTTGGCGTCCCGGGGAGGCCATTCCCACCGAGGCTGCACTTTCAGCGGAGTACCAACTGTCCACTGGCACCGTACGCAAAGCGGTTGACGCGCTGGTCAGTGAGGGCGTTCTTGAGCGTCAGCAAGGTCGAGGCACCTTCGTTCGCCGGCCGCAGTTTCAATCGTCACTGTTCCGATTTTTCCGCTTCCAGACCGCTGCGGGCGAGCGCCAGGTGCCGGAGAGTCGCATCTTGTCGATTGAGCCGGTGGCCGCACCCTCGGCGGTGGCCCAAACGTTAGGCCTGCCAATCGACGCACCGGTTATTCGCATTGTTCGCGTACGTCTTCTCGATGTTCAGCCGGTACTTGCCGAAGAAATCTGGCTACCTCGCAGCCGGTTTCAGCCGCTGCTGGAGATCGACCTGAGTCGAAAAGGGCCGCTGTTGTATCCGATTTACGAAGAAGTCTGCGGTCAGGTCGTCGCTTCTGCCGAAGAAACACTCACCGCCGAGTCTGTAAACGACGTGCATGCGCGATTGCTGCAAGTAGCGGTCAACAGTCCCGTGGTGGTGATCGAGCGTCTGGCGCGTGACTACGCCGGGACGCCTCTGGAATGGCGTCGCTCCCGTGGGCATGCCCAGCATTTCCGTTACAGCGTGGATATTCGCTAGCGCCTTGCCTCAATAGCGGATCGCTCATCGGCGCCTGATCTGCGCCGTCTTCATCGTCTTGCTTGCCATGCCTGGCCTCGTAGCGGCGCGGTTCGCTTTCGGCTGCCTCACGTTTCACTTATAAGGATAAGAAATCATGTTCAGCTGGTATCGCCAAGTCACTCCTCGGGAGCGCAAAACGTTCTGGGCCTGCTTCGGCGGATGGTCGCTGGATGCTCTGGAAGTACAAATGTTCGGCCTGGCCATTCCGGCATTGATCGCTGCGTTCGCACTGACCAAGGGCGATGCCGGGCTGATCAGCGGCGTCACGCTGGTCACTTCGGCCATCGGCGGATGGGTAGGGGGGACGTTGTCCGACCGCTACGGCCGGGTGCGTACGTTGCAGTGGATGATTCTGTGGTTCTCCTTCTTCACCTTTCTGTCCGCCTTCGTCACAGGGTTCCATCAGTTGCTGATGGTCAAGGCACTGCAAGGCTTCGGCATTGGCGGTGAGTGGGCCGCMGGCGCGGTATTGATGGCCGAAACCATCAACCCGAAATACCGCGGCAAAGTGATGGGCACTGTGCAAAGTGCCTGGGCGGTCGGTTGGGGGCTGGCGGTCGGGGTATTTGCGCTGATTTATACGTTCGTACCGCAAGACATGGCCTGGCGTGTGATGTTTATCGTAGGCCTGCTGCCCTCGTTCCTGATCCTCTGGGTACGGCGTAATGTCGAGGAGCCTGACAGCTTCCAACGTTTGCAGAAAGAACACGCCATTCCGCAGAGCTTCTTCAAATCCCTGGCCGGTATTTTCCGACCTGAACTGCTCCGCGTAACGCTGTTCGGCGGGTTGTTGGGCTTGGGCGCACACGGCGGATACCACGCGGTGATGACTTGGCTGCCGACATTCCTCAAGACCGAACGCAACCTGTCGGTGCTGAACTCAGGTGGCTACCTGGCGGTGATTATCTTCGCCTTCTGGTGTGGCTGCGTTGTTAGCGGATTCTTGATCGACCGTATTGGCCGCCGCAAAAACATCGTGCTGTTCGCGTTGTGCTGTGTCGTCACCGTGCAGTGTTATGTGTTCCTGCCGCTGACGAATACCCAGATGCTCTTCCTGGGGTTCCCGCTCGGCTTCTTCGCGGCCGGTATTCCAGCGAGCCTCGGCGCGTTGTTCAACGAGCTGTACCCGGCAGACGTGCGCGGCGCCGGCGTCGGCTTCTGCTACAACTTTGGCCGAGTGCTTTCCGCGGTGTTCCCGTTCCTGGTCGGTCACATGAGCGACTCCATGTCGCTTGGGTCTGCGATTGGTATCGACGCCGGGATTGCCTATGGCGTGGCGGTGATCGCGGCACTTTGTCTGCCGGAAACCCGTGGACGTAGCCTCGAAGCTTCGAGTGCATCGGTGCCAGCAACGGTCAACGGCAACGAGAGTGCGCGGGCCTGATGCCCTTTACCTTCTATAGATGAACGCTATGACTGACACCTGTTCTACGCCGATCACCGGCATCGACTCCCATGCTCATGTGTTTAGCCGTGATCTATGCCTGGTCGGTGCACGGCGCTATACCCCTGATTACGACGCCACGCTTGAGCAGTATCTGACGCACTTGCACGCTCATGGTCTGAGTCATGGCGTATTGGTGCAACCGAGCTTTCTCGGCACCGACAATAGCTACCTGCTGGCGGCGTTGAAGCAAGCGCCGGAGCAGTTGCGAGGCGTGGTTGTGCTGGAGCCAGGCGTCAGTCGCGCCATGTTGAATGACATGGATCACCTGGGCG
>NZ_JBFTMK010000652.1:0-2510 GCF_056396965.1 Pseudomonas sp. 05N434 | reverse complement strand
CTCTACGAGCTCTACCTGCACGACCCTAACGCTGTGCCAGAAGAGTGGCGCACCTACTTCCAGAAGTTGCCTGCTGATGGCAACACTGCCACCGATGTTTCGCACTCCACAATTCGCGATCATTTCGTCTTGCTGGCAAAGAACCAGCGCCGCGCCCGACCGGTTTCCGCCGGCAGCGTGAGCAGTGAGCACGAGAAGAAGCAAGTTGAAGTGCTGCGATTGATCCAGGCCTACCGTATGCGTGGCCACCAGGCAGCCCAGCTTGACCCGCTGGGGCTGTGGCAGCGTCCTGCACCTGCAGACCTGTCAATCAATCATTACGGCTTGACCAATGCCGATCTTGATACGACCTTCCGTGCCGGCGACCTGTTCATCGGCAAAGAGGAGGCGAGCCTACGCGAAATTCACGAAGCGTTGCAGCAGACATATTGCCGCACCATCGGCGCTGAATTTACGCACATCACCGATTCCGAGCAGCGCCAGTGGTTCCAGCAGCGTCTGGAAAGCGTGCGCGGCCGTCCGACGTACTCCGCCGACATCAAGAGTCACCTGCTCGAGCGCGTCACTGCCGGCGAGGGTCTTGAAAAATACCTTGGGACCAAGTATCCGGGTACCAAGCGTTTCGGTCTGGAAGGCGGCGAGAGCCTGATTCCGATGCTCGATGAACTGATCCAGCGTTCCGGCTCCTACGGCACCAAGGAAATCGTCATCGGCATGGCCCACCGTGGTCGTCTGAACGTGCTGGTCAACACCTTTGGCAAGAACCCGCGCGAGTTGTTCGACGAGTTCGAAGGCAAGAAGAAGGTCGAGCTGGGTTCCGGTGACGTTAAATATCACCAGGGCTTCTCGTCCAACGTCATGACCACCGGCGGTGAAGTTCACCTGGCCATGGCTTTCAACCCGTCTCACCTGGAAATCGTTTCTCCAGTGGTCGAGGGTTCGGTCCGTGCCCGTCAGGATCGTCGTAACGATCCTACCGGTGAAAAGGTTCTGCCGATCTCCATCCACGGTGACGCGGCATTCGCCGGTCAAGGCGTGGTCATGGAAACCTTCCAGATGTCGCAGACCCGCGGTTTCAAGACCGGCGGCACCGTGCACATCGTGATCAACAACCAGGTCGGCTTCACCATCAGCAACCCGCTGGACTCGCGCTCCACCGAGTACGCGACCGACGTTGCGAAGATGATCCAGGCGCCGATCCTCCATGTGAATGGTGATGATCCGGAAGCCGTGTTGTTCGTGACCCAGTTGGCCATCGACTACCGCATGCAGTTCAAGCGTGACGTGGTGATCGATCTGGTCTGCTACCGTCGTCGCGGCCACAACGAGGCTGAYGAGCCAAGCGGTACCCAGCCTCTGATGTATCAGCAGATCACCAAGCAGCGCACCACCCGTGAGCTGTATGCCGATCGTCTGACCCAGAGTGGGGTGCTGGACGCTGAGCGTGTTCAGGCGAAAGTCGACGAATACCGCAACGCGCTGGACAACGGTCTGCACGTAGTAAAAAGCCTGGTCAAAGAGCCGAACAAAGAGTTGTTCGTGGACTGGCGTCCGTATCTGGGCCACGCCTGGACCGCGCGTCACGATACTCGCTTCGATCTGAAAACCTTGCAGGAACTGTCCGCCAAGCTGCTGGAGATTCCGGAAGGCTTCGTGGTTCAGCGCCAGGTCTCGAAAATCTACGAAGACCGTCAGAAGATGCAAGCCGGCGGCCTGCCGATCAACTGGGGTTACGCCGAAACCATGGCGTACGCGACCCTGGCGTTCGAAGGTCACCCGATTCGCATGACGGGTCAGGACATCGGTCGCGGTACGTTCTCGCACCGTCACGCTGTCTTGCACAACCAGAAAGACGCGGGTACCTATATCCCGCTGCAAAACCTGTACAAGGGTCAGCCACGTTTCGACCTGTACGATTCATTCCTGTCCGAAGAAGCGGTTCTGGCGTTCGAATACGGTTATTCGACCACCGAGCCAAA
This sequence comes from Pseudomonas sp. 05N434, assembly GCF_056396965.1. Taxonomy (NCBI): domain Bacteria; kingdom Pseudomonadati; phylum Pseudomonadota; class Gammaproteobacteria; order Pseudomonadales; family Pseudomonadaceae; genus Pseudomonas; species Pseudomonas sp. 05N434. Next base: position 531 of record NZ_JBFTMK010000652.1, on the reverse strand, counting down.
CGCTCTGGTTATCTGGGAAGCCCAGTTCGGCGACTTCGCCAACGGTGCCCAGGTGGTTATCGACCAGTTCATCACCAGTGGCGAGCACAAGTGGGGCCGTCTCTGCGGTCTGACCATGCTGTTGCCGCACGGTTATGAAGGTCAGGGTCCGGAGCACTCCTCGGCTCGTCTGGAGCGTTACCTGCAGCTGTGCGCCGAGCACAACATTCAGGTAGCCGTGCCGACTACGCCGGCCCAGATCTACCACTTGCTGCGTCGTCAGGTGATTCGCCCGCTGCGCAAACCATTGGTAGTCCTGACTCCGAAGTCGTTGCTGCGTCACAAGCTGGCCATCTCGACCCTGGAAGATCTGGCCGAAGGTTCGTTCCAGACCGTGATCCCGGAAATCGATGCGCTTGACCCGAAAAAGGTCACTCGCATGATCCTGTGCAGCGGCAAGGTCTACTATGACCTGCTGGAAAAACGCCGTGCCGAAGGTCGTGAAGACATCGCCATCGTGCGTATCGAGCAGCTGTATCCGTTCCCTGAGGA
>NZ_JBFTMK010000651.1:0-2516 GCF_056396965.1 Pseudomonas sp. 05N434 | reverse complement strand
CTACTACACTGGTCGGATTCTGGAGCTGGATGGCGGGTTGCGTATCTAAAGCAATATCAAAAGATCGCAGCCTCGTGTCGAGCGAAGCGAGGCAGCGATCTCTTTTCAGCGATTTAATCGTCGCTGACGGTGATGTTCGGCATCGCCGGCGTCGCAGCTTCCTGCAACACGATCCGCGCGCCGACATGGCGGGCCAGTTCCTGGTAAACCATCGCAATCTGGCTGTCAGGCTCGGCGATCACCGTTGGCTTGCCGCCATCGGCCTGTTCGCGAATCAGCATCGACAGCGGCAACGAAGCCAACAGTTCGACGCCATACTGGTTGGCCAGCTTCACCCCCCCGCCCTCACCGAACAAATGCTCGGCATGCCCGCAGTTGGAGCAGATGTGCACGGCCATGTTTTCGACCACGCCCAGCACCGGGATGTTGACCTTGCGGAACATTTCCACGCCCTTGCGCGCATCCAGCAATGCCAGATCCTGCGGGGTGGTCACGATCACCGCACCGGCCACCGGGACTTTTTGCGCCAGGGTCAACTGGATGTCGCCGGTGCCTGGAGGCATGTCGATGACCAGGTAATCCAGGTCGCCCCAGGCCGTTTGCGTGACCAGTTGCAACAAGGCGCCGGACACCATCGGCCCACGCCAGACCATCGGCGTGTTGTCGTCGGTCAGGAAGGCCATGGACATCACTTCGACGCCATGGGACTCGATCGGAATGAACCATTTCTGATCCTTGACCTGAGGACGGGTGCCTTCAGGGATGCCGAACATGATGCCCTGGCTCGGACCGTAGATGTCCGCGTCGAGAATCCCCACTTTGGCACCTTCACGAGCCAACGCCAGCGCCAGGTTGGCGGCCGTGGTGGATTTGCCCACGCCTCCCTTTCCAGACGCCACGGCCACCACGTTTTTGACGTTGGCCAACCCCGGAATCTGTGCCTGGGCCTTGTGCGCGGCAATCACGCTGGTGATCTCGACACGGGCAGTGACCACGCCATCCAGGCCCTCGATGGCCATCTGCAACAACTGCGCCCAGCCACTCTTGAACAGACCGGCGGCGTAACCCAGCTCCAGCTGGACGCTGACGCGATCGCCCTGAATATCGATGCTGCGCACGCACCCGGCGCTGACCGGGTCCTGGTTCAGATAAGGGTCGGTGTATTGGCGAAGGACGGCTTCCACCGCTGCGCGATTGACGGCGCTCATGGGCAACTCCGATAGCAAGACTGGAAAATCAGGCGGGTATCCTAACCGTTCTGTCGCCTGGACGGGATGCTTTCAGAATATGACAAATATCTTATGACCGGCGGGTACAAAGGTCCGTGGAAGCTGGCCGTGGGGGTGAAAAATATGCGCCGGCGCTTTATAGTGGCCGACCTCCGTTTCATCAAGTAGCCGAGCCCCATGTCCGAGCCACGCAAGATCCTCGTCACCAGCGCCCTGCCCTATGCCAATGGTTCGATCCACCTCGGCCATATGCTGGAATACATCCAGACCGATATGTGGGTGCGCTTCCAGAAGCATCGCGGTAACCAATGCATTTATGTCTGCGCCGACGACGCCCACGGTTCGGCCATCATGCTGCGCGCAGAAAAGGAAGGCATCACCCCGGAACAACTGATCGCCAACGTCCAGGCTGAACACAGCGCCGACTTTGCCGAGTTCCTGGTGGACTTCGACAACTTCCACTCCACTCACGCCGAAGAAAACCGTGAGCTGTCGAGCCAGATCTACCTGAAGCTGCGCGACGCCGGGCACATCGCCACGCGCTCGATCACGCAGTACTTCGACCCGGAAAAGAAAATGTTCCTGGCCGACCGCTTCATCAAGGGCACCTGCCCGAAATGCGGCACCGAAGACCAGTACGGCGACAACTGCGAAAAATGCGGTGCAACCTACGCGCCGACCGACCTCAAAGATCCGAAGTCGGCAATCTCCGGCGCCACGCCGGTGCTCAAGGATTCCCAGCACTTCTTCTTCAAGCTGCCGGACTTCCAGGAAATGCTGCAAGCCTGGACCCGCAGCGGCACCTTGCAAGAGGCCGTGGCCAACAAGATCGCCGAATGGCTGGACGCCGGCTTGCAACAGTGGGACATCTCCCGCGATGCGCCGTACTTCGGCTTCGAAATTCCTGATGAACCAGGCAAGTACTTCTACGTGTGGCTGGACGCGCCGATCGGCTACATGGCCAGCTTCAAGAACCTGTGCAACCGTACGCCTGCACTTGATTTCGACGCGTTCTGGGGCAAGGACTCCACCGCCGAGCTGTACCACTTCATCGGCAAGGACATCGTCAACTTCCACGCCCTGTTCTGGCCAGCGATGCTCGAAGGCGCCGGTTTCCGTAAACCGACCGGCATCAACGTGCACGGCTACCTGACCGTCAACGGTCAGAAGATGTCCAAGTCCCGCGGCACCTTCATCAAGGCCCGGACCTATCTGGATCACCTGTCGCCGGAGATCGAGTTCGATACCTTTGCCGCGGTCGACCTGCGCGTCGCCCTGATCCTCAAG
>NZ_JBFTMK010000650.1:0-2532 GCF_056396965.1 Pseudomonas sp. 05N434 | reverse complement strand
GAGTGTATCCTGATCGGTGTGCCCCCCTAGCCAATTGGAAGCGTTCCAGGCCAAGGGCTTCCGTCCTGCATTTCTCTATGCGCGGAAGTAAGAGTCCGGTGAAGACACCTCGGAGTTGCTGCCACATAGATGGAAATAGGCTTAGCTCCGWARAGCGTTTTTGGCTCWGTGCTGTGCTGGGGGAGTAGAAACAGAACCTCACTCATTTGGATAGRGACGGATGTGAATGGAAGCGTTAGCCACTTTTRCTRCTAAGAATTTYAAACCAAYAGGCCTGAGCCCAACCCCCGAGATTACTACCTCCTTACCAGTGTCTATCAGCACCATGGAGAAATGCTACTCRGGTGCTATCGACGGTGTTTCCTCAACAGTTTTTACTGCGGCGTTCGAYCAGACGACCAGGACGGGCAGTTACATCGCTATTGAGAGCTTCAAAGGTGCGGTGAATGGAAAAGAAGGCGCCTTCAATTTCATYCACTCTGCCTCCACAACCGGCACTGATCGGGCAGATGAGTTTTTCTGCATAGTCGGAGGCAGTGGTACAGGYGATTTGARAGGGATATCGGGATCAGGAGGGATCAAAGTCGAYACCGATGGCACGCACCGTATTTAGATGAATTACCAACTCGAATAGGTCAGAAAACGTTCTGAGGTAATGCCCTAGAGGACACCACTGTCCTGGAGGTTGCATCAGGGTGTCCGATCGCGAAAGGTTAAAAATACGAGGGGGTAGGAAGCCGTCTGTTTGTGGAACCTCATAAGGGCAATGCCGGTAATGGGGCGTTTTCAGCTGGTCGTGGCAGTCAGAATAGTGGCCATAAACGACCTTTGGTTGCCGTTTGGATTTATCCCTCGGACTCGCAGCCGAGATCGGTGGCTTGGCGCGTTTCAACTCCATTGACTGTTAGTCGGGGTCTTTACCGAAGAAACCGGTTGTTTGAAAGGCAAGGAAGAAGAGTTTCGTGCAGGTTTAGCCTTGGCCGCCAGGTATGCAAAGGTGTTGGGCTGCTCAAATGTGCACGTCATGTCTGGGATTACTGCACAAGTTTCAGCTGCGCCCAGTTTCATGAGCAACTTGGAATATGCAGTCAAATATTTTGAAGATCGGGGGTTGCGGCCCCTGATTGAAGTGATAAGCCCAAAGGAAATCCCGGGGTACTACATGTCGGATTTCAGCAAAGCGCTACGGGTGCTGGAAGCCTTCCCGAGTATTGGACTGATTCTCGATCTTTACCATGCACAGCTTTTGACCGGCGACGCCGCAAATGTTCTGGATCAGTTTTATGACCGAACCGTCCACGTACAGATTGCGGACTGCCCAGGTCGCCACGAGCCGGGGACAGGCATCTTAAATTTTGCTGAATTGTTCGCGACTCTGGAACATCGTGGATACACAGGATGGATCGGATGTGAATACCGTCCTTCCAGCACTACTGTTGCAAGCTTAGGCTGGCTCAAGTCGCAAAATACTTAGCGCTTGATGGCTGGTTGCTTCCCGTCACGAAGGGTAGCAACCGGCCAAAATCAGCCGATCGAGTAAGCTCCAGAAAAGCGGGTTGCGCGACTTTGCCATTCACAAGCTTGGGTTCGCCTGAGCGCTGCCAGACTGGCTGACGCATGCACATCGGCCGAAGCCTGCGGAGGGTCGGCGAACGTGTCTATAACTGTTCGCAGCCCCATTTGCCACGACAGCTCTAGATTTGAACCGTTAACTGGTTGGAGCCCTTAATATAAGCCCCTTGCTCTAACGTCTGATTTATAAAGATAACGACAAGTGTGCCGATACTCCAAAAGTACTTCAGGTCACTGCACGCTATTTTTGGCGATGAGCAAGGAACACAAAATGATGTCTATTCGTCAGAACGCGCTCAAAGCATCAGACGTGACCCTTTGCGGTCTGGTGTGCCTAGCTGGGGTGGCCGTCACGTTCTTGGTGCTGATTCTGTTCGCAGGGGCAGAGCAGCGTACCGTTAGCGTTGCTTTTCAACTGGAGGTCGACGAAAGATTCAGTCGCCTGCAACGACGCTTTAATACTCAGGTCTTGAAACTAGACGTTGTGAGGCGTTTCTTTATCAACGCCGACGATGTCACTGAAAAGGAGTTTCTGGGATTTGTTACGCCTCTAGTTGGAGAGGACGAAGCCTATAGCTGGGTGCCAAGGATTCTCGAGAAGGATCTACAAACGTTTCGCGCTAAGGCGCTCCTCAACGGTACCAGTGATTTTTCTTATCATGAAATTAATCCCGTCACCGGTGAAAGAGTCCCCCTCACCAGCCGGCCGGAACACTGGATATTGCTCTACTTATTGAAGCGCGATGACGTAAAGATCATACCCGGCATGGATATTCTAGCTCGCCCGGGTCGCCAAGCCTTGATGAGCAAGGCACGACAAACACGTCAAATAGTTGTGTCGGAACCGTTGAAAATGACCAATGGGCAGTCGGGGGTTTTCTTTGTCGCACCTGTATTCCAGAAGCCCCCTGAGGTTCCATTGAACGATGATAATTTGCAGGGGTTCGTTGTCTCCAGCGT
>NZ_JBFTMK010000649.1:0-2534 GCF_056396965.1 Pseudomonas sp. 05N434 | reverse complement strand
GTTGGAAGGAACCCAACCCGTCATTTCAAGGCAAGGAGCAAGGCCAGCTCGTCCCCGTGATCGAGTGGGTTCCCCAGTAGTGTGTTCGCAACGGCCACAAGGCAAGCAAGCGTTGTCGTGCCTGGTAAGTAGCCAGACAATCACTATGTTAAAAGGAGCTTCACTATGTCTCGAGTCACGGATGTACTTGTTTCCATCGACACTGAAACCATTCTGAAAAACTACCCGAACATCAGCAAAAACCCTGCTTCACCGACGCTGATCGACTGGAAGCACGTCTACATGGTCACCAACCAGGATAACGTGATCAGTGGCCAGGCCGGTGGCGAGCTGGACCTCAAGGCCCAGGTTGGCGATCTGATTCGCTGGCGTGAAACCAGCCTGTCCCAGAGCTTCGAACAGGCCGTGATCTTCTACAAATTCATCGGCAACCAAGGCAACGATCTGATCTCCCCGCCTTCGCCACGCACGGCTACCGCTAGCGTTGCGGTACCCAACCCCAGCAATCCCTCGGTGCCTAGCTGTCAGAAAGTTGCCAACCACTACTGGTCCTCGGAGACCCTGGCGTGTGGTCGCGTGACCTACCATTTCAACTTCCTGATCGTCGACCGCAACTGTCAGATTGTCGGCTGCTGCTCGTGGGACCCGTTCATTTCCATCCATAACTGATGATGGAATCGACCCCTCGGCAACGAGGGGTCACCCCAGTCCGTTGCCGCCTCGGCTGGAACAGGATGTCTTGCTTGAAACCGAAGCGGTTACCGTTTTGCGTCAACATCATGAAAGGAATCCATGATGACTTCCGAACCGATTACCCCCCCTTCAGCGAGTACCCTGACCGCCAATAGCGTGCTGCTGGTCGTCGATGCCGAATCGCTGCTTTCGCGCTATGCGCAACCCAGCCTTGACCCGCAAAAGCCGACCGTGATTGAAGATGGTTTCATCTTCGGCATCAGCGCTACACCAAAAACGAAAAATGTTAAAAATGACAGCAAAATTACACTGACCACCCACAACGGAAAAGTCTTTCATATTCGCGGCAGGACCGTCAGTTTGCTGGCCGAACACAGCGTGGTATTCCACAACATCACGGTGGACGATACCGGGATCCTTTCTCCGCCCAAGCTGATCGTCCACGGCGACCAGACCGTCCCCGCGCCCGACCCCGCCAACCCGAACCAGCCGGGCAGCCACAAGGCCGATGATCATTATTGGGAGTGCTCGCAACTGAGCACGGGCGTGGCAACTTGCGAACTGAGCTTCATGCTGATCAACCAGCGCTGCGAAGCGCTCGGGTATTTCAGCTGGAAGACTGAGGTGACGCTGTCGGCGTGAATAAAGATTATCGAGTAGGAGRCGGCTTCACAGCCGTCGTCCTCTCACACCACCGTACGTACGGAAACGAGCAAGTCCAGGCACTTACAGTGGCAAGGTATTGCAGTGCTTGATCTCCTTGAGCGAAAAACCGGTGTACATTTCCTTGATATTGCCGAGCGTACGTATGCGATGCATGGCGAGTTCATGGAATGCCTCCATGTCTTTGACGACTACCTGCAGGAGGTAGTCGTATTTCCCCGACACTTTGTGACAGGCAATAATGTTGGGCAGCGCCAGGACGCCCGCTTCGAAATGTTCCATGGCTTGCTCGGAGTGACTATCGAGGGTGACGCTGATGAAAGCGAAAAGTCCCAGCCCTATGGTTTTCGGGTTCAAGTGCGCGTGATACCCGACAATCACCTCCTCTTCCAGGCGCTTCAGGCGCTTCCAGCAGGCTGGCGCTGACAGGCAAACACGAGCGGCGATCTCGGCGTTCGTCAGGCGACCATTCATTTGCAGAATTTCCAGAATTGAACGATCAACCTTATCCATTTCCGCCATGTGCTCTCTCCCTTTAACAATGCGTACGCGGTAGGGCGATTGGCCCCATCCCGCAGGTCCTTGATCAAGCATCCATTTCTAGAAACTACAAATACTAGAAAGAAAATTACATAAAGAACACATTTTGGATAATTAACGACTGAAAAATAACTAAATACAGACCCGTTTCGAAAACTAATTTTCGAGGCACTGAAATACAATTTCTTGTCATTTCCGACACCCAAGCCACTGGCTCTGACAATAAAAATAAGTAACAACGGAGGCAATATTGAGCATTTTCAGAACAAAAGACCTGGACGCAATGATTGCTGCTGCCCGAGCGCCTGCAGGGTTGAAAAAAGTGCTGGGGCCGATGGATTTGGTCCTGATTGGTATCGGTGCAATCGTGGGGACGGGCATCTTCGTATTGACCGGAACCGGCGCATTGACTGCGGGACCGGCCCTCATGGTTTCATTCCTGATAGCGGCGTTGGCCTGTGCATTTGCAGCACTCTGTTATGCCGAGTTCGCCTCATCTGTACCGGTAGCAGGCTCGATTTACACCTACAGCTACGCGACGCTGGGAGAGTTGGTGGCCTGGATGATCGGCTGGGATCTGATGCTCGAATACGGACTGGCCAGTTCGGCTGTGTCTGTTGGGTGGTCGGGTTACTTCC
>NZ_JBFTMK010000648.1:0-2535 GCF_056396965.1 Pseudomonas sp. 05N434 | reverse complement strand
AACATGGTGTCCACAACCCCTTGCACGACAGCTATGACGAACAGGCCCACGCCCTGATCGACGACGCAGCCGACCCTGAACAACTGCTGAGTCTGAGCCGCGACGGTCAACGCCTCGAAACCGCCCTGCAAACCCTGCCCGCCGACCAGCGCGAAGTGTTCTTGCTGCGCGCCCACGGCGACCTCGACCTGCCGCAGATCGCCACCCTCACCGAAACACCGCTGGAAACCGTTAAAAGCCGCTTGCGCTACGCCCAGCAAAAACTGCGTCGGCTGCTGGCCGAGGAGGTACTGACATGACTGACGCCAAACAAACACCGTCATCGCCCGACGATGAAATGCTCAAGCATTTTCGCGATCACAGCAGCGGCGAACCACCGGCGCACCTCGACGCCTTCATCCTCGCCACCGCGCACCGCGAAGCCCCCGCGCCGAAGCCGAACCTGTGGCAACGCTGGCTCCACGCCTGCCAACAGCCCCGCTGGCAAGTGGCATTCGCCAGCCTCGTCGGCGTCGCGCTGATGCTGGCGCTGGTGCAACGCACGCCCGAGCAATTGCCGAATTACGACTTCGCGCCTGCGCCGAAAGCGTCCGCACCGGCCGCCAAACAGGAAGCCGCTGCCCGCTCCCAGGCCGCACCGGCCGAGGCTTTGTCCGCGCCCGCACCGGCTGCGCCGATGGCGGATTTTGCTGCACCGATGCAGCGCGAGTCGATCAACAGCGAAATGGCCGACGAAGCCAAACTCAGCAAACGCGCCGCCGCGCCGGTCAAGTCACTGGATGATCAATTACGTGAAGTGATACGCCTGCAAGAGGCCGGACAAACCCAAGCCGCCGAGGCGCTGATGACGACATTGCACAAGCGCTTTCCCAAGGAAAACCTGGCGGCCAAACTCAAGGAAATGCAGAAAGAATGAGCTGAACAGCGGTCGCCGATTTGGCATCGACACCCGAAAGCGCGCACTATCAGCCCATAGCCGATGCGTTGGAGGATGCCGTGGCCCAAAAAATCGACCGCATCGCCCAAATGCTCAACTGCCCGGTGAAGGGTGAGGAACTGAGGCGAGCAGTGACTGAGAGTCGTAAGGAGTTTCTTCTGGCGAAGCAGGCAGAAGAGGATCTTGAGGAAGACGTTCTTGATGATGAGTTGATCGAGGACGAAGACGACGATGATGAGTACGACGAGTTTGATTGGACGACAGAATGAAAAAACCGCTTTGGCGGTTTTTTTGTGCCCACAAAAAAGCCCCAGACCCTAAGACCTGAGGCTTTCTCGTTTCTACATATGGTGCACCAGGCGGGATTCGAACCCACGACCCCTGCCTTCGGAGGGCAGTACTCTATCCAGCTGRGCTACTGGTGCAATGCGGGCGCCATGATACTCATATGCGCTGCGGGCGTCCATGCTGCTGAATCGTCTGCGTTTTTCCAAAGCGTAACCTACGGTTGCTACGCTGATCCGAAAAAATAGGCAAATGCGGCGTTTACGTTCTTTTTTTCGAACAGCCTATTGTCCTTTACCCCCTTTGATCCTAGGATTCGTTTGAGATTTCAAACGCTCTTGTCTGGGTGCTGAACCGCACGAGTTCGATCAGTGCGCTATTTATGTGCTTCAGCCCGGTGAATGATTTCCCTGACGGCAGCCTATAAGGCGCCTTTCTACAATCATAATTCGCTCCGCGCTGGCCGCGGTGCTGTTAAGGAAAGCCGACATGCAGCTTAAAGACACCCAGTTGTTCCGCCAGCAAGCCTTTATCGATGGCGCTTGGGTCGATGCGGACAACGGTCAGACGATCAAGGTCAATAACCCGGCAACGGGCGAAATTCTGGGTACTGTGCCGAAAATGGGCGCTGCCGAAACCCGCCGTGCAATCGAAGCCGCTGACAAAGCGCTGCCGGCCTGGCGTGCACTGACCGCCAAGGAGCGCGCAAACAAGCTGCGTCGCTGGTTCGAGCTGATCATCGAAAATCAGGACGACCTGGCTCGCCTGATGACCCTGGAGCAGGGCAAGCCATTGGCTGAAGCCAAGGGCGAGATCGTTTACGCCGCTTCCTTTATCGAGTGGTTCGCCGAAGAAGCCAAGCGCATCTACGGTGACGTGATTCCGGGCCACCAGCCAGACAAGCGCCTGATCGTGATCAAGCAGCCGATCGGCGTGACCGCTGCGATTACTCCGTGGAACTTCCCGGCTGCAATGATCACCCGTAAAGCAGGCCCGGCCCTGGCCGCCGGTTGCACCATGGTGCTCAAGCCTGCATCGCAAACTCCGTTCTCTGCATTCGCCCTGGCTGAACTGGCCCAGCGTGCCGGTATTCCGAACGGCGTGTTCAGTGTGGTGACCGGGAGCGCCGGCGACATTGGCAGCGAGCTGACCGGCAACCCGATCGTGCGCAAACTGTCGTTCACCGGTTCGACCGAAATCGGTCGTCAGCTGATGACCGAGTGCGCCAAGGACATCAAGAAAGTCTCGCTGGAACTGGGCGGCAACGCGCCGTTCATCGTGTTCGACGACGCGGACCTGGATAAGGCCGTCGA
>NZ_JBFTMK010000647.1:0-2542 GCF_056396965.1 Pseudomonas sp. 05N434 | reverse complement strand
TTTCCAGCCCGATGCGGTAATGCACCTGGCGGCCGAATCCCATGTGGACCGTTCCATCGACAGCCCATCGGATTTCATCCAGACCAACATCGTCGGCACCTACAGCATGCTGGAGGCCAGCCGCCGCTACTGGTCAGGGTTGGCGGCGGAGCAGAAACAGGGCTTTCGCTTCCACCATATCTCCACCGATGAAGTTTATGGCGACCTGGAAGGCACCGACGATCTGTTCACCGAGACTACGCCCTACGAGCCGAGCTCGCCGTACTCGGCGTCCAAGGCCGGCTCCGACCATCTGGTGCGCGCCTGGCACCGCACGTATGGCCTGCCGGTGCTGGTCACCAACTGCTCGAACAACTACGGGCCCTTCCACTTCCCCGAGAAGTTGATCCCTCATGTGATTCTCAATGCCATCCACGGCAAGCCGTTGCCGGTATATGGCGATGGCTCGCAGATCCGCGACTGGCTGTTTGTTGAAGACCATGCTCGAGCGCTGGTCGAAGTGGTGTCGCGCGGTATCGTGGGCGAAACCTACAACATCGGCGGACACAACGAGAAGCGCAACCTGCAAGTGGTGGAAACCATCTGTGAGCTGCTCGATGAGTTGCGCCCCCGCGATGAAGGGCAGGGCTCTTACAAGGAGTTGATCACCTTCGTCACCGACCGCCCTGGGCATGATCGTCGTTACGCCATCGATGCAGGCAAGATTGAGCGTGAACTTGGTTGGCGACCACAGGAAACCTTTGAAAGCGGTATACGCAAAACGGTTCAGTGGTATCTGGATAATCAAGATTGGTGGCAACGGATACTCAACGGCCAATACCGGTCCGAGCGTCTTGGCCACGTTGGCTGAAACATTCAAAACCTGCCTCTATTTAACTTCGAAGGGAATCCCCTATGAAAGGTATCATTCTAGCGGGAGGCTCCGGCACCCGCTTGCATCCCATTACCCGTGGTGTGTCCAAACAGCTGCTGCCGGTCTACGACAAGCCGATGATTTATTATCCGCTGTCGGTATTAATGCTGGCGGGCATTCGCGAGATATTGATTATTTCCACGCCCCAGGACTTGCCCAACTTCCAGAACTTGCTGGGTGATGGTTCTTCTTTCGGCATTGAACTCAGTTATGCAGAACAGCCTTCTCCTGATGGCCTGGCGCAGGCCTTTCTGATCGGCGAGGAGTTCATCGGCGACAGCAATGTGGCGCTGATTCTGGGCGACAACATTTTCTACGGTTATGGCTTCAGCGCCTTGTTGCGCGAAGCGTCACAACGACAGACCGGTGCCACTGTTTTTGGATATCGAGTCAGCGACCCGGATCGTTTTGGCGTTGTCGAGTTCGACGAGAGCGGCAAGGCGATCTCGATCGAAGAGAAGCCTGCGCATCCGAAGTCCGACCATGCTGTCACCGGTTTGTATTTCTATGACAAAGACGTGGTGAGCATCGCCAAGCAAGTCAAGCCTTCGGTACGCGGTGAGCTTGAAATCACCGACGTGAACAATGCTTATCTACAACGCGGGGATCTGCACGTCAGTGTGCTGGGGCGTGGTTTTGCCTGGCTGGACACCGGGACCCATGATTCGTTGATGGAGGCCGGGCATTTCGTCCAGACCATCGAAGCGCGGCAGGGCTTGAAGGTGGCCTGCCTTGAAGAGGTGGCCTATCACCAGGGTTGGTTGTCGGCTGCGGAACTGGATAAACAAGCCACCGCGTTACACAAAACCGGTTACGGACAATACCTGGCGCGCGTACTGACGACGGAGCCTTCGAAATGAATGTCATCAACACCCGATTGCCCGGCGTACTGATTATCGAGCCCAAGGTGTTTGGCGATGCCCGTGGGTTCTTTCTCGAGAGTTATCACGAACAGCGTTATCGCGACGCCGGCATCGAGTTGCCTTTCGTCCAGGACAATCACTCACGCTCGCAGTATGGCGTATTGCGCGGTTTGCACTTCCAGCGGACCCGGCCCCAGGGCAAGTTGGTGCGGGTTACCCAAGGTGCGGTGTACGACGTGGTGGTGGACATCAATCCCGAATCGGCCACTTGCGGTGAACATGTAGGGGTCAAGTTGACCGCCGACAACCATCTGCAGCTATGGGTGCCGCCGGGTTATGCCCACGGCTTCTGCGTGCTCAGCGATACCGCCGATTTTCAATACAAATGCACCGATCTGTATTTCCCCGAGGATGAGGGTGGGCTGCTCTGGAATGATCCGGAGCTGGGCATTACCTGGCCCGTTGAATCGCCTCAACTCTCGGAAAAAGACTTGCGCAACCCACGCTTGCGCGCGGTGTTGAACGGGGAATGACGGGTTAATATTGGTCTATAGTTAACATTAACTATTTATGACCTGATGTTATTTAGCCTTGAATGTTCAGTCACAATAGAACCTAGCGGGACAGGATGCCGGGAAAATCCTGACTAATAATAACAATAGGCGTGAAGGGGGAGTGACTTTTGCTCGGGAGTTTGTGCCGAAAATGCCTTCTCATGTAGCAAACATCTTGGAAAATTGCCTTTTTCCGTCAATAAGTCCTGCTC
>NZ_JBFTMK010000646.1:0-2548 GCF_056396965.1 Pseudomonas sp. 05N434 | reverse complement strand
GCCTTGAAGAAATCCATCACCGCCAGCGCCCGGCGTCGTGACAGTTCACGGTTGGTCAGCCGGTTACCGCTATTGTCGGAATGGCCATCGAGTTCAATGTGGTTGACCGTCGGATCGGCCTTCATGAACTCCAGCATGACCTGCAACTGGGCCTTGGCCCTGGCATCGAGATCGATACCCTCCCCCGGAAAGCCGACCTCGGATTGCTTCACTTGCTCGAAATTCTGTGGCAACAGCTTGGCGACGCAACCCTGATAGTCACCATAGGCCTTGCTGAACTTGACCGGCAGCAGACGCACTTCAGACACCCGACCGTCGCCCGATGAGTGTCGTACGACCGGGCTGCGCCCCTCCATCAGCCCGCTGATCAGGCGCCCGGCCTGCACTTGCGAACTGTTGAACAGCACGTTGCCACTACCGATTCTCACCGAGCCCAGGTTAATGTCGCCACGCCCCGGCTGCCATGGCGCAGCCGCCGCCAGCAAGGTGGCGGAACCCCCACCGATCATTGAGTTGTAGGCCTTCAGTCGAAATGTCGCCTGCTCTCCGGCGCGCCGCACAAACTCACCCGAACCGAAATCGGTGATCGGTTGAGTCAGGCGGCATTCGAACTTGTCGCCTTCGACCGTCCACTCGATGCTCTCCAGGCGAGTCTGGAAAGTGAGCGCCATCGCGGGAAGGCTGGCAAACACACTGAGCAAGGCTAAATAACGCTGGCGCACGGGAGGCTCCACTGGCTTCTACGACAAAAAGACCGACACACATATTCACGGCCTGCCTGTTGGGTATCGGAAGCTTGTCGTAAAACTTGATAGCGAGTGCCTGGAAGAGTCTTTTCCGGTAGCATTCCCCTGAGTTTGACCCGCCTGGAATTCCCTCATGTCCGACCGCCTGACCCTGCTGCGTCCCGACGACTGGCACATTCATCTTCGCGATGGTGCCGTGTTGACCAATACCGTCGCGGATGTCGCGCGCACCTTTGGTCGCGCCATCATCATGCCCAACCTGGTACCTCCGGTGCGCAACGCTGCTGAAGCCGATGGCTATCGCCAGCGGATTCTCGCCGCACGTCCGGCCGGCAGCCGTTTCGAACCGCTGATGGTTCTGTACCTGACCGACCGCACCCAGCCCGAAGAAATTCGTGAGGCCAAGGCCAGCGGTTTCATTCACGCCGCCAAGCTGTACCCGGCCGGCGCGACCACCAATTCGGACTCTGGCGTCACCAGCATCGACAAGATTTTCCCTGCACTGGAGGCCATGGCCGAAGTCGGGATGCCCTTGCTGGTTCACGGTGAAGTCACCCGTGGCGATATCGACGTTTTCGATCGGGAAAAAATCTTCATCGATGAGCACATGCGTCGCGTGGTCGAGCGTTTCCCAACGCTCAAAGTGGTGTTCGAACACATCACCACCGCCGATGCCGTGCAGTTCGTCAACGCGGCTTCGGCCAACGTTGGCGCCACCATCACCGCGCATCACCTGCTGTACAACCGCAACCACATGCTGGTGGGTGGGATTCGGCCGCACTTCTATTGCCTGCCGATCCTCAAGCGCAATACCCACCAGGAAGCCCTGCTCGACGCCGCCACCAGCGGCAGCGACAAGTTCTTCCTCGGCACCGACTCGGCCCCCCATGCCCAGCACGCCAAAGAAGCGGCTTGCGGCTGTGCCGGTTGCTACACCGCTTATGCCGCGATCGAGATGTATGCCGAAGCCTTCGAACAGCGTAATGCGCTGGACAAGCTCGAAGCCTTCGCCAGCCTCAATGGCCCGCGTTTCTACGGTCTGCCGGCGAACACCGATCGCATCACCCTGGTCCGCGAAGAGTGGACCGCCCCAACCAGCCTGCCATTTGGCGAGCTGACCGTTATCCCGCTGCGCGCCGGTGAAAAACTGCGCTGGCGCCTGCTGGAGGAACACGCGTGAGTGAAGACCATTTCGACGACGAACAGGACGGTCAAGGCGGTGGAGGTGGTCCTCGTCATCCAATGGCTGCCAGATTCCGTGGTTACCTGCCGGTTGTCGTCGACGTAGAAACCGGTGGCTTCAACTCGGCCACCGACGCCCTGCTGGAAATTGCTGCAACCACTATCGCCATGGATGAAAAAGGGTTCGTGTACCCCGATCACACCTACTTCTTCCGGGTTGAGCCATTCGAAGGCGCCAACATCGAAGCAGCAGCCCTGGAATTCACCGGGATCAAACTCGATCACCCGTTGCGCATGGCAGTGAGTGAAGAAGCGGCGCTGACCGATATCTTCCGTGGCATTCGCAAGGCCCTGAAAGCCAACGGTTGCAAACGGGCGATTCTGGTCGGTCACAACAGCAGCTTCGACCTGGGTTTCCTCAACGCGGCAGTCGCGCGCCTGGACATGAAACGCAACCCGTTTCACCCGTTCTCCAGCTTCGACACCGCGACCCTCGCCGGTCTTGCCTACGGTCAAACCGTACTGGCCAAGGCCTGTCAGGCAGCGGACATCGACTTCGACGGTCGTGAGGCTCATTCGGCTCGCTACGACACCGAGAAGACTGCTGAGCTGTTCTGCGG
>NZ_JBFTMK010000645.1:0-2588 GCF_056396965.1 Pseudomonas sp. 05N434 | reverse complement strand
GGCTGATTCCGGTGGTGAACATTTTGATGATGCCGGCGGCCGTGGCTGGCGCGACGCTGTTCTGGGTGCGTGAGCGTGGCGCGGAGAATCTGGTGGCGGAACGCAGTTAATCGCGTCATATATCCATCATCCCACCGTCACAATGACGACATGGCCTCAGCCGACACTGAGGTCATGACGACAGCTCTGCATATCACCCTGATCACCGAAACCTTCCCCCCGGAAATCAACGGCGTGGCCAATACTCTTGGCCGCTTGTTCGACGGTTTGCGCGCGCGCGGGCATCAGGTCGAGTTGGTGCGGCCACGTCAGGGCGGCGACCCGCTGATCGGCAGCAATGATGAGTTGCTGCTGTGTCGAGGCTGGCCGCTGCCGGGTTATCCCGGCCTGCAATGGGGCCAGTCGTCGATGCACAAGCTGCTGCGGCGCTGGAAGCGCCATCGCCCGGACGTGTTGTACATCGCCACCGAAGGACCGCTGGGGTTGTCGGCGTTACGCGCGGCACGACGTTTGGGGATTTCGGTGGTTAGCGGCTTTCATACCAATTTTCAGCAGTATTCCAGCCAGTATGGGCTCGGGTTGCTGACGCGCTTGCTGACCCACTACCTGCGCTGGTTTCACAATCGCTCGACCCTGACCCTGGTGCCCAGCGCCAGCCAGCGACTGGAGCTGGAGCGGCGCAGTTTCGAGCGTCTGGCGTTACTCTCTCGAGGCGTCGACAGCCAGTTGTTTCATCCGGTCAAACGACTGAAACCGCTGCGTGAGCAATGGGGACTGGCCGAGGATGACATCGCCTTCATCCACGTAGGACGCCTGGCCCAGGAGAAGAATCTTGGCCTGCTCAAGCGTAGTTTCGACGCGCTGAAAACCACTTATCCACAGCGCAACATGAAATTGATTGTGGTCGGTGACGGTCCGCAACGATCGGCGCTGGAAAAGGAATTGCCCGAGGCGATTTTTTGCGGCTCACAACGCGGCGAAGCGCTGGCCAGTCACTATGCCTCGGGGGATGTGTTTCTGTTTCCGAGCCTGACCGAAACCTTCGGCAATGTGGTGCTTGAGGCATTGGCCTCAGGGCTGGGGGTGGTGGCGTACGATCAGGCTGCGGCGGCTCAGCATATTCGCCATGGCTATAACGGCGTATTGGCCATGCCCGGGGATGAACAGGCGTTCTGCGATGCGGCACGTTGGCTGCTGGAGGAGCGCGAAACCTTGCGCTGCATGCGGCTCAATGCCCGCCAGCATGCAAGCCGTCAGGGCTGGGCGGCGATTATCGAGCAGTTCGAGGGGCAGTTGCGGGGGGCTTGTGCGCAGGAACAGGTTCTATCCGATGCGGCGTTGTTACCTTAAAAGCTTCGCGGGCAAGCCTCGCCCTTGTAGGAGCGAGGCTTGCCCGCGATATAGGCCTTTCCTGACGCCGCTTAAACCAGCGTCATTAACGCATCACGGCTGAACGGCAGGATGTCCTGCTCACGACCGTCACGCACTTTCTGCGCCCAGTCCGGGTCCACCAACAACGCACGCCCCACCGCCACCAGGTCGAACTCATCGTTATTCAACCGCTCCAGCAGTTTTTCCAGGCTGGCCGGCTGTGCGATCTTGTCGGTGTTGACCATGAATTGCAGGAACTCGCCATCCAGGCCGACGCTGCCAACGGTGATGGTCGGCTTGCCGGTGAGCTTGCGGGTCCAGCCGGCCAGGTTCAGTTCGGAACCGTCGAACTCCGGCTCCCAGAAACGGCGTGTCGAGCAGTGGAAAATATCCACGCCGGCGTCGGACAACGGCTTGAGAAATTCGCCCAACGCCTCTGACGTCTGCACCAGTCGCGCGGCGTAGTCCTGCTGCTTCCACTGGGAGAAACGGAAGATGATCGGGAATCCCTCGCCGACTGCTGCGCGCACCGCCTGAATCAATTCGATGGCGAAGCGCGAACGGCTGGCCAGGCTGCCACCGTATTCGTCGGTGCGCTGGTTGCTGCCTTCCCAGAAGAACTGGTCCACCAGATAACCATGGGCACCGTGGATTTCCACGCCGTCCATGCCGATGCTCTGGGCGTCTTTGGCGGCTTGGGCGAACGCAGCGATMACCTCCTGGATATCCTGCTGGGTCATGCCGTGAACCACGACCTGTCCGTCTTTCAGTTTTTCCGACGGACCATAACCTGGCACGCTGGCATCCGGCTCGGTGCCGATACGGCGCACGCTGCCCACATGCCACAGCTGCGGAACGATCTTGCCGCCTTCGGCATGCACTGCATCGACGACTTTTTTCCAGCCGGCCAGTGCGGCTTCACCGTAGAAGTGCGGCACGTTCGGGTAACCGTTGGAGGCCTTGTGACCGACCGTGGTGCCTTCGGTGATGATCAGGCCAACTCCGGCGGCAGCGCGGCGACGGTAGTATTCAAYCACTTTGGAGTTGGGCACGCCGCCCGGCGAAAACGAGCGGGTCATCGGTGCCATGACGACGCGGGTCGGCAGTTCGAGAGCGCCGAGGTGAAAAGGCTTGAACAGGGCTTTGACAGGCATTGGACGCTCCACGGGACATAGGCTTTATGACGGCGATAATATGGAGAGCGCCCTGCCTTGAAC
>NZ_JBFTMK010000644.1:0-2592 GCF_056396965.1 Pseudomonas sp. 05N434 | reverse complement strand
GGACTGGCACGGACATAATGAGCTCAAATTCTCGGGGCATCGGGGATCTCTCCTGAGTTCTAACTACCAATTAGACGACATGCCATGTCGCGTTTCTTGTTGCGATGGTTTGTCGTATAACGCTCCTTGTCGCCCTGTAAGTGCTTGTCGGATGCTGAACCCGATCAAGGCATCATAGAGCTCTTGCTGCCCAGCTGGCAGAACAGGGAGCAACGTCGCACGGCGTTTGTCGACATCGAACCAGGATTCAACCAACCATCCCACCAGATAGAGCGCCGAAAGGCATCCGCCAGCGGTTGCAACGTTCCCCTGGCATACAAGAGGCTGGTCCATGGACTCAAGTCCCAGAGCTTGCAAGCTCGATCGTGCATCCGGGTGTGTAGTTGCTTGGCCGCTGAGCAGCCCAAGCCGTTCGAGAATGAAAGCTCCGGCGCATATTGAGCCGATTCGCTGGCGTCTGGAGTCAAGTTCAAACGACGGCAGGAAATCTGGGGCGGCAAGTGCAGCGGGTATCCCTTCCTTGCCGCTGACGAACAATACCGCGTCGGCACTATTGGCCTCGGAAAGCGGACCGTGCACCGAAACAGGCAGGCCGTGCGCCGATCTCACGATAGAGCTGGAACCCAATATTCGGATGTGCCAGTCCTCGGTGTTGCGGCCTAAGATGTCCCACATCAGGAATAGGTCGATATCAGTGAATTGGTCGAAAGCAACCAGAACGATTTTCTTCAAGGCGAGCTCCATGAAAAGTGCTGGCGTGCAAAACGCAACGGCCATCTTTGCTGGTGTTCGCAGCGTATCAATCGGTTGCGCACCATACACAGTCTGTATGGCGCTAAACATGGAGCGAAATAACGGGTGAGAAAACTAACTCGTAACCATTGGATCACGGCTGGTTTTGAGGCTCTCGACCAAATAGGGCATATCGGCGTTTCGGCCGAGAGTCTATCGCGCCGATTGAATGTGACCCGCGGATCGTTCTATCACCATTTCCGCAATCGCGAAGACTTTGTCCGCACCTTGCTGGCCGCTTGGGAAGAAGACTACACGGAGCGCATGCTCGCTTATGCGGCGCAGGGTCGTAGCGCGGGCGAAACCTTGAAACGCTACTTGAGTATTGCCGCTGAGAAACAACCTGGGCGGGAAATTTCCATCCGAGCCTGGTCGCTGCATGATCCGTTGGTAGGCGAGTTTCAGCAGCGTGTGGACACAAGACGACTGGATTTCGCGATACGGACGTGCCGCCGCTTGGTCCATATGCCAGGCCAAGCAGAAGTGATTGCTCAGGTGGCCCATCTGTGCCTGATTGGTGGTCAGCAGGCAGGGCTGCGGCGTGATGCCGCTCGCTTCAACGGTTTCCTGCATCGAGCCTTTTCACTTTTCGAAGGGGCTCTTCCACCGTGGCGGGCCTAAGTCATGAGTTAAATGGGGTAACTGAATAAATAGAGTTCGCGTGCCACTGCAAATGCGCGTCACTGCTCTCCTAGGGCTAAAAACAGGACAAATGAGGTGAGGGTTGACTGGCGAATGCAATCAGGTGCGCAACTGGCATGCAGTTTCGCACCTGAAAACTATTGGAGGTTGATTGACACTCCAAAGAGACCTGACGAAATGCTGGATTAATGCAATAACGAGCGGCGTCTCGCATAGGCGAAGTAGATCACCAGTCCAATTGCCAACCACGCCCCAAATGCCAGCCAGGTCGTCTGCTTGAGGAAGGTCATCAAGGTTACGCAGAACGCGATGGCGAGCAATGGAACAATGGGCACGCCGGGGCATCTGAATGCACGAGGAAGATCGGGTCGGGTCTTGCGCAATACGATCACTGCCACCGAGATCAAACTGAATGCGGCCAACGTACCGATGTTGATCAGCTCGGCGAGGACGTTTAGCGGAATCAGTGCCGAGATCAGCCCGAAGACTATTCCGACCATCCAGGTGGCGAAAAATGGGGTGCCGAATCGTGTATGAACCCTGGAAAGGCGCTGGGGAAGCAGTCCGTCGCGCGACATCGCGTAGATGATCCTGGTTTGACCGTAAGCCATCACCAGAATGACAGTCGTCATGCCAACGATTGCGCCTAAATCAACGAACCCGGCAACCCAGCTTTCACCGGCATGTTGCAACGCCAATGAAACCGGATGATCAACGCCAAGGAATTGGGCATAGGGCACGATGCCGGTCATGATCATTGAAACGGCAACGTATAACACCGCACAAACGGCCAAGGAACCGATAATACCGATGGGGAGATCACGCGCCGGTTTTTTCACTTCTTCGGCGGCAGAGGAAACCGCATCGAAACCAATGAAAGCAAAAAAAACCAAGGCCGAAGCACTCAAAATGCCATGGCCACCGAAGGGAGCGAATGGTTGCCAGTTAGCCGGCTGAACATGTCGCACACCAACGGCGATGAAGAGCAGCACCACGGCGATTTTGATGATTACCATCACGTTGTTTACGCGCGCGGATTCCTTGATGCCCATGGAAAGCATCCAGGTAATTGCCAGCATAATCACCAGCGCGGGTAGGTTGAACCAGGTTTCCACGCCGGGCAAAGAGCCTGGAGCTGCCGTAAGCACAACCGGAAGA
>NZ_JBFTMK010000643.1:0-2600 GCF_056396965.1 Pseudomonas sp. 05N434 | reverse complement strand
GAAGATGCACTGGCAGCGTCACCTGGAAGCCTATCTGGGTGGCCGTGAGAGTCTGAAAGGTTTGATTCTGATGATGGACATCCGTCATCCAATGACCGACTTCGACCTGTTGATGCTCGATTGGGCCGTCGCCAGCGGCATGCCGATGCATATTCTGCTGACCAAGGCCGACAAACTGACCTACGGCGCGGCAAAAAACACGCTGCTCAAGGTTCAATCGGAAATCCGCAAGGGTTGGGGCGATGCGATCACTATCCAGCTGTTTTCGGCCCCCAAGCGCATGGGCCTGGAAGAAGCCTACACCGTACTGGCGGACTGGATGGAGTTGGCGGACAAGGGTGCCGAGGCTGCCGAGTAAGTCTCTCGAGGCCAATTGGCAGGCAAAAAAAACCCCGGACTTCGTATGGGGAGGGAGAAGTTCCGGGGTTCAAGTTCCGGACCGCTAGGGCGGGGTCCAGATATCTGCCAACACTTAACACAACATAGGAGCATCGAAGGGCTTCACCAGCCATTCAGTATCTCTGAGTGGCGGTTCACGGATTTAGTTCAGACTATTTTCAAAAACCATTGGAAATAATCGCTGTCATTTTCTGCTCTATAGCCCTTCGTCATGTGCTGCAGCGCCAGGCCGCAGCACAAACGTCTTTTCAGGCGGCTCAGTGCGCCTCATCCCAGTTGTTGCCTGCGCCCACCTCAACCAGAAGCGGTACGTCCAGTTGTGCGGCGTTGCTCATGTGCACGCGAATCTCCTCGCGTACCTGGTCGACCAGGTCCTCACGCACCTCGAGCACCAATTCATCGTGTACCTGCAGGATGACTTTGGCGTCCAGGCCTGACGATGCCAGCCAGTTGTCCACCGCCACCATGGCTTTCTTGAT
Source organism: Pseudomonas sp. 05N434 (assembly GCF_056396965.1). NCBI lineage: Bacteria > Pseudomonadati > Pseudomonadota > Gammaproteobacteria > Pseudomonadales > Pseudomonadaceae > Pseudomonas > Pseudomonas sp. 05N434. The sequence goes on along the minus strand of NZ_JBFTMK010000643.1, from coordinate 1,722 downwards.
GATGTCCGCCGCGGTGCCTTGCATCGGGGCGTTGATCGCCGTGCGCTCGGCAGCTTTGCGCAGGGCCTGGTTTTTCGCGTTGATTTCCGGCAAGTACAGGCGACGACCAAAGATGGTTTCGACGAAGCCTTGCTCGGCGGCCTGGGCGCGCGTGCGCTCCATGTACTGCAGCACGCCGGGATAACGGGCGAAATAACGGTCGATGTAGGCCTGGGACTGTTTGCGATCGACGCCGATCTGCTTGGCCAGGCCAAACGCGCTCATGCCGTAGATCAAGCCGAAGTTGATGGCTTTCGCGCTTCGACGCTGATCGTTGGTAACCGCATCCAGCTCGACGCCGAACACTTCTGCGGCCGTGGCCCGGTGGACATCGAGGTTGTTGCGGAAGGCATGCAGCAAGCCTTCGTCCTTGGCCAGGTGCGCCATTATCCGCAGTTCGATTTGCGAGTAATCCGCGGCCAGCAGTTTGTAGCCTTTCGGCGCGACGAACGCCTGACGAATCCGGCGACCTTCGGCGGTACGGATCGGAATGTTCTGCAGGTTCGGGTCGATGGACGACAAACGCCCGGTGGCTGCGACAGCTTGCTGGTAAGACGTATGAATGCGCCCGGTGCGTGCGTTGATCTGCTCTGGCAAACGGTCGGTGTAGGTGCTTTTGAGCTTGCTCAGCGAGCGGTATTGCATCAGCACCTTGGGCAGCGGGTAGTCCTGTTCGGCCAACTCGGCCAGCACGGCTTCGGCAGTCGACGCCTGACCCTTGGCGGTTTTGCTGAGTACAGGCAAACCGAGCTTTTCGTAGAGGATCACGCCCAGTTGCTTTGGCGAGCCAAGGTTGAATTCTTCACCGGCAATGGCAAAGGCCTCACGCTCAAGGGCGACCAGTTTCTCGCCCAGCTCGACGCTCTGGATGCCCAGCAGGTTGGCGTCTACAAGCGCGCCCTGGCGCTCGATACGGGCCAGGACCGGCATCAGCGGCATTTCAATCTCGTTGAGCACTTTGACCAGGCTTGGCGTCGCGGTCAGTTTTTCCTGCAATACCAGATGCAGGCGGAAGGTGACATCGGCGTCTTCGGCGGCATAGGGACCCGCCAGCTCAAGGGAAATCTGGTCGAAGGTCAGCTGTTTGACGCCTTTGCCCGCAATCTCCTGGATGTCGGTCTTGCTTTGGCCCAGGTACTTGAGCGCCAGGCTGTCCATGTCGTGGCGGGTGGCCGTTGAGTCCAGTACGTAGGACTCGAGCATGGTGTCGTAGGCAATACCCTGAACAGTAATCCCGTTGTTCTGATCGCCACCGATGGCGCAATTGGCGAGGATATTGGTGTCGAACTTCGCATGTTGGCCGACTTTCAGTTTATTCGGGTTTTCCAGCAGCGGTTTCAACGCCAGCAGCACGGTGTCACGGTCCAGTTGTTCCGGTACGCCCATGTAGGAATGGGTCAGCGGAATGTAGGCTGCTTCGTTGGCCGCGACAGAGAACGACAGGCCTACCAGTTGCGCGTGTTGGGCATCGCTGCCGTTGGTTTCGGTGACGAAGGCGATCAGCAGCGCCTTGTCGAGTTTGTCCAGCCAGGCCTCGAAGCGCTTCTGGTCGAGGATGGTTTCGTATTTCGCTTCGGCGGCACCCGGCTGCTCCTGGGCGACCTCGACGATGTCCTGACCCGAACGCTTGGCGTCGCGCTGGTTCTCTTCGAACCAGCTCTTAAACTCCAGCAGGGAATAGAG
>NZ_JBFTMK010000642.1:0-2604 GCF_056396965.1 Pseudomonas sp. 05N434 | reverse complement strand
GATTTAGCCCTTGGCCGCCATCGCAGTGACTTCCACRCGCATGCCTTCGACCGCCAACGCGGCCACGCCAACGGCGGCGCGAACCGGCCAGGGCTTGGCGAAGAAGCGCTGGTAGACCTCGTTGAACGCGGCGCGGTCGGCCATGTCGGTGAGGTAGATGGTCAGATGCAGCACCCGGTCCATGGAACTGCCGGCGTTCTCCAGCGCTACCTTGAGCGCCTGCAGAGTGCACTCGCTTTGCAGGGTGATGTCGCCCAGCTCCAGGCTGCCGTCGGCGCGGGTAGGAATTTGAGTGGAGACCAGCAGGCCGCCGAAACCGGCGACGTCGGAGGAGATGGATTCCGCGTCGGGATCGGGGAGGAACGTGATGTCGTGGTTTGCCATGGGGATCTCTTGTTTGTGGGGGTGAAGGGGCGCCGGGGTATTCAATGATGCAGCGCCTTTTTTTGCGCGGCCAGTTTACAGCCTCGTCGTCGGACCGTTCGTGAATCAGCTCGAAAACTCGGAAGGCAAGCAGGCGGGTGCTCCCCGCGGCATGGCAGCCGCCCAACGTAGTCAGCTGAGCGAGGTTATTTTCAATGTCGCAATAACGTCTTTTGGCTTGCGTTTATAACAACGAACCATGTGGTCACAATAATCGCCGACGGTGTAAATGGTCAGGTTGCCAGAGCTTATGATCTTGTACGTCTCTCTGTCGCATACATCAAGAATGTCGCCTTCAATTGCATCATATTCATTTCTAGTGAATAGACCGGAAGAACGGGTGGCTTTCAAGTCTTCCCCAAATACGTCTTCTTCATTAAGAAGGTCCACGGAAATGTTGAAGAGGCTCGCAATTCTCTGTAAGGCAAATGTACGAACGATTTCATCTGGATCGCTCATGATGCACGCTCATCTTATTGCTTCAATAAACACGGTCGCCTGATAAATAGCGCATGGCTGCAAGTCATGCTCCACGAGTGTTTAAAATTATAAATAGTGAAAGTGCTAATACAAAAATAGCTGTGACTGTGGCATAGCAAAGACCAAAGCCGATTTTGATGAGGCGTATTTCATCTGCCAGGGCTTTATAGCCGATAAAACCTCCAAGCAATGCTGAGGTGGCGATTCCGATGACTAGAATGTAGTAGGTCTTATAGGTGGGTGCAAATGCCGGGATGACAACTGCATACGATCCGCTTATCAGGGTGGTGAATATGACAATAATTTTTATTGCCGAAATAATGCTGTTTTTTGTCATGCTCATTTTTTGTTTTTCTCCTGACAAAGCACCTCGGAATGTTCTAGGCCTGCTGCCGACCACTAAACACTTTCAGCCACATCAATCTGCAACGAAAGCATGCACTTCGCTGCGCTGTCCGACGCTGGATCTATCGCGGCATCCACCATGGCCCTGACCGCCATTTGCGCCAGCGCCTCGACAGGGTGTGACAGCACGGCTTGAACGATGCCGTCACGCAGGGCTGCCCGGGTGATGGGGGTCAGGTCGTGGCACACCACGACGGGTAGCGCGATGTGCTGGGCTTTCAGTTCGCGCAAGGCGTTGATGAYCCCCTCGATACCGCCACCTGCCACATACAGGCCGACAAGGTCGGGTTGGCTGGTGAGCAGGTCGAGCGTGCCGGCATAGGCGAATTCCTCGTCCTCCAGAGTCAGGCGCGTAGCCAGCAATTCCCAGTCCTGGGGTTGTTCCGACAGGAAGGAGCGAAAACTCATTTCACACAGTTCCTGGCACTGAAAGCGCTGGGTGCCGACCATCACGGCCGCTGGCCCCGGTTGCGCTGCCAGGTGCTTGATGAACCAGCCGGCGGTGCGGCCCATGGCACGGTTGTCGACGCCGACATAACCGGCGCCGGCCGAGGCGCTCAGCTCGGATACCAGTGCGACCACAGGAATACCGGCCGCTCGCAATTGCGCCATGGCCTCGCGCACAGCCGGATGGTCGGCGGCCACCACGCCCAGGGCATCGACTTCGCCCTGCAACTTGAGAATGCGTTCTGCGGTGGCGGCCGGGGCCAGGTCGTCGATGTAGTGGATCAGCACCCGAACCTGGGCCCGCACGCTGGCCGTCGCCGCCTCAGCCAAGGCCTTGGCCAGCCCTTGATAAAACGCCACGCCACGCTTTTGCAGCAGAAACCCCAAGCGCACGGTCGGGCGCTGCTGCAGCACTCGTTGTTCGATCACATTACGCCCGTAGAAGCCCAGTCGGGCGGCGGCCTCGGCAATGCGTTGCGCGGTATCGGCGCGCACGTTGGCCCGCAGATTCATCACCCGGTCCACGGTGGACAGGCTCACCCCGGCGGCCAAGGCCACGTCTTCCATGGTTGCACGACGACCGAGCGGGTTGCCGGCTTCTGACAAAGAATGTTCTGACATGAAATGAAAGCCTATCTGAAACTTTTGACGGGTTTTGACAGGTATCGCTCAGGGACTATAGCAGCCGTGCATCTGCCCACCTTAGGATTTCTTCCAGCGAAACATCGCTACCCATAACAATAATTTCCGGAGCCTGACATGACCCTCCACATCTCCACCGCGCCTTGTTGCTGGGGCGTCGACGACGTCAACAATCCTCATCTGCCGGCGTGGCAACAGGTTCTTGGC
>NZ_JBFTMK010000641.1:0-2606 GCF_056396965.1 Pseudomonas sp. 05N434 | reverse complement strand
GGCTGGAACACAAAATGCGAATAGCTGGAACACATTGTCGATGGGACACAAAAGGTGTTCCAGACCCGTTAGCGCTCACAGACAAAACCTCTCTCTCCTAGCTGACGGCACTCCAGCATTCCCGGGTGCTGCCGCCCGCGTTTTCCCGGTCGCATGCATGGGGCGAGGGGGCGAATGATGAGCAATAGATTTTATTTGAGCGCCCCACTCGACATTGATGATTGGGAGGTCGTCGAGGCGTTGGAACACTTGGCGCTGTATGACGAATTTGCAGAGCGTTTACATGATGCACTGCAGCTCATACGCGAAGGCCAGCAACATTGGGCGAATCATCAGCAAGATGGCGAATGGTCAGTTGAATCTTTTCGGGTAGTGGCAGAGGTGCGCCGTCTTTCACCCAACATTCGCCAGCGCTTTGACCGTTCTCAGGATGACCTGCCTCGCTGCATTCGATGGATAGTCGGAGAGTCATCCGAGTCGGGTGTTACCGATAGCCAATATGTCGCCGCACTGGCCATAGATCGTGCATGTCGGGTCGTTGAAGTTTTAGGACGTTGGTTAACTGACTTTGATGCAGACCTTTATGCGGGCAGCCGCGTGGAGCTCTCAGCTTTGGCCCAAAACGAGCCAGTAAGCTTCGCCGCATTTCTGAGTGAGGTGCGCCGCGAGCAAGCTCAATTAGAAATCGAAGCGCGAGAAAACGTCGCAGACTTGATGGGGGCCGCCAAATATTACGCGACCCTCGCGAGCGTGTATGCCTCTCCGCTGCTGAGCAGTAGCGAGAAGATCCGAATCAGCGCTGCTGCACGCAAAGCCGGCAATAACTCGGCGGCTATACGCCGCGAGGCCACAATAGATCGCAATCAGAGCATTTGCTCCCACGCTAAGCGCCTGCTCAGTGATGGACGATCAGAAAGAGAGATCGTTGGCATTATTGTTGGCACTGACTCTGCGCTTAAAACGCCGGGCGGTGCCGCCAAGCTTTCCACAAAACAAATCCGCAACATTCTGGTCGCGGGCGGAGTACTTTGCGTAATTGCAGCGCAATAGACCACGCGCTTGAAATCGACCTGGCCAGTCATGACTGCACTAAGTACAAACGCTGTCACGCTTGCCGATACCATCGAGCAAGGCGCGTGGATCGTGGAGGTAGATGGGGGGCCGGCCGGATTCTCCATGATTGATAGGGAGAGGCTTTCACCCTCTTCGTCCGTCGTATGTGCTCCCTAAACCCCATCTTAAGTTAAGTGGGGTTCGTAGTGGATACCTAGCCTGCGCAACCTTCTGGAGTCCAAGGGGGCGAATAATATTGCCCCCATGAAAAACTATCCGTTCATCTTCAGCACAATCGTAGCATTGACAATCCACGTACGACAGAAAGGAGATCGATAGCTTAGTTGTTGTATCCGCTGCTAATCGTGGCGCGTTTGCACCAGTAGGTTTTTCCACAATCACTTGGGTCAGCCGGAGGTGATTGATCTATTGAAACCAAGTAATAGTCACTACCTGGAACGACAGAGCTTATGTTGTCATTGGTACCACCCCTCATGGTAAAATTGCGATTTCCGTTTCCGCTAGCATAGCGAATACTAAAATAGCAGGTGGACGCTTGATCCGCATCACAACCAAATGTGACGATATCCGCAGTTGCTGCGCCTGAGATGCCGCTTAATATCGTAATAATCATGAACTTTATATAGTTTTGCATCGCACCCTCGCTCAGCTCGCTTATTACATGGAGTACTTCTCATTACAACAGAGAACACTAGATCATCACTTAAAAATAATCGAATCGCGATTTAGACCTTTTCGAAATATTGCTAATTTTAAAATATTTTAGGAATCAAGTGTAGTAATCCGTGAACCACATCTATTGTTAGACATGCCTATTTTTATCCGCCAAGCCCGCGAAAGCGTTATCCCCACACTTGGGGTTTATTTAGGGCTGAGAGTCAAATTCGGGAGGTTTCATGTCTGAGAGCGAACCGCCATTATCCCTTGAGAAGATCGCTAAAACCGCTAAGGCGCTTCAGGAGATCGCTGAAGCACTGACCATGGCTTATGCCATAGTTGGGAGGAGGATCAGGCCAGAATATAAAGAGTGCGCCAAAAATTTTTTGAAGATATCGGAAGACGTTACAGGTTTCACCCGCAACCTAATGGAGTTCTTGGCTCCTTACTACTATTTGTCGTTCTATAAGGACGACGGGGATATGCGGAAGGAACTCCAAAAGCAATTCATCGTATTCAGAAGCCGAAAACCTCGCGATTGGATCTCACGCGTTAAGTTCAGGTGCGGAGAAATCGATGGCTATTACTCTAGTTTTTGCAAGGCGTGGGTAAAAAACTCTTATGGTGAACATGTCGCAAAAAAAAAGCAGAAGGCCGCCGAGCTTCTTCTCGAGGAACTTACAACCATAGATGCAGCTCTTATTGAGACGCTAACAGAACAAGTTATGCATCCATTGGAGCAGTTTATTAAAGCAGCAGATGTTGGTTTGCGTGGGGCAGACGGGCTAACCTCAGCTAGGTCGGCGCACGACGTATTTCGATCTCAAATCACACCTGTATTCGACGCTGTAGAAGATGCCTTAACTCACCTAAAT
>NZ_JBFTMK010000640.1:0-2613 GCF_056396965.1 Pseudomonas sp. 05N434 | reverse complement strand
GTTTGTAGAGGAACACCGCTGCCACGATGATCCACGCAATCGGCCACAGCCCGTAGGCAAAGCCATATCCAGCGGCGGCGAAAGCCATGTCGACCGGCATCTGGAAAGCGAAGATTGCCACGGCAATGGACAGTGCCAGGGTGATGCTGCCGGCCACATGGCCTTTGAGGCGGAACACGGCCAAAGCCAGGAAGAAAAATACGATGGGAATGACGGCCGCGAGTGCGGACACGCCGAGACTGCCGAGCGGGCTGTAGAGCTGTTGCCAGGTTTGCATATGGGGTGGCCCCTAATTGTTGTTGGTCAGGCACTGGTCAGCGTTCTTGGATAATTGGTAAGACCAATTTACAATCGCTGTTGGCTAGGGTAAAAGCCTTGGAGGCGGTGTGTCAATTTGCCGCCCTAAAACTTTTGTCGAATGAGCGGTGCAGAACGCATCTGATCTGTTCGATCAAGCGTCGTCTGGTAGGTGCTGGCGCAGCGCCGATAGGCCAGAATAGAGAGCCCGGCGAGCCGCCGGGATCGTGGAGAATTGAGTGATGGGGTTTGATCAGATTCGGCAACGCCGTTTGTCTGACGATATTGTCGAGCAACTCGAGGGGATGATTCTCGAGGGCACCTTGAAGGCTGGCGAACGCCTGCCGGCAGAGCGTGCGTTGGCCGAGCAGTTCGGCGTGTCACGCCCTTCGTTGCGTGAGGCGATTCAGAAACTGGTGGCCAAAGGGCTGCTGGTCAGTCGTCAGGGCGGCGGCAACTATGTGGTGGAATCCCTGGGCTCGACGTTCAGCGATCCATTGCTGCACCTGCTGGAGAGCAACCCCGAGGCCCAGCGCGATTTGCTGGAGTTTCGCCATACCCTGGAAGCGTCCTGCGCTTACTACGCGGCACTGCGCGCCACCGAGGTGGATCGTGAGCGGCTGACGGCGGCGTTTGACGAATTGCAGGACTGCTATTCGCGCCACGATGAAGTGAGTCGGGCGGAAGAGGGCGCGGCGGATGCGAATTTCCACTTGGCTATCGCCGAGGCCAGTCATAACGCAGTGTTGCTGCACACCATTCGCGGGCTGTTCGATCTGCTCAAGCGCAACGTGGTGACCAACATTGGCGGCATGTACAAACAGCGCGTCGAAACCCGTGACATGCTGATTGCGCAGCACCGGGAGTTGTACCAGGCGATTATTGAGGGGCGGGCGGAAGAGGCACGAGAAGTGTCCAGTCGGCACATTTTGTATGTGCAGGAAGTGCTGGAAGAGGTGCGTCAGGAAGTGCAGCGCATGGCTCGGGCGGAGCGACGCAAGGGGATGTAGTGTGTGGCGAGGGAGCTTGCTCCCGCTGGGGCGCGAGGCGGCCCCCCGGCCAGCATTGTGGGCAGATTKTTTACGACTGCTTCGCAGCCGAGCGGGAGCAAGCTCCCTCGCCACAAAAGCCGCGATCAGGCAGGAAAATTAATCTTCCTTGCCCTTGTTCCGCACCGCACGCTGCAATTCACGGCCGGCATCGCGTTCGCGTTCGGTATCACGCTTGTCGTATTCCTTCTTGCCCTTGCCCAGAGCGATCTCGCACTTGACCATGTGCTTGCTCCAGTACCAGGACAGGCATACGCAGGCGTAACCTTTTTGCTGCACGGCAGCGGCCAGCTTCTCCAGCTCGCGCCGATTGAGCAGCAATTTTCGGGTGCGGGTCGGATCAGCGATAACGTGGGTGCTGGCCGTCGTCAGAGGCGTAATGTGGCTGCCGAGCAGCCAGGCTTCGCCATCTTTGAGCAGTACGTAACTGTCAACCAGTTGCAGCTTGCTTGCCCGCAGACTTTTTACTTCCCAGCCGGCCAGGACCAGACCAGCCTCGAACCGATGTTCGATGAAGTAATCGTGTCGCGCCTTTTTATTTTGCGCGATGGTCCCTGTTGGGTGTTTCTTCTGTTTAGCCATAGGGGCGGCATTATAGGGAGTTGCGCGCGAGTCGGCTACGGTGACGCTACGTGCTTGAGCAGGTTGATTGAATCCCGGACAATGCGGCCTCTTTTTTGAACGCTTGGGCGTGATAACGATGTCGACAGACAAGGTTTCTGTCCACGGCAGTTGGGCTAGCCGCTGGGTCTTCATACTCGCCGCGACCGGTTCGGCCGTGGGTTTGGGGAGTATCTGGAAATTCCCTTATATGGTTGGCGTCTATGGCGGCGGGGCCTTCGTGCTGATGTTCCTGGCCTGCATCGCGCTGATCGGTATGCCCGTCATGCTGGCCGAAACCCTGATCGGCCGGCGCGCGCGGCAGAGCCCGGCCAATGCCTTGAAGGTCCTGGCGCTGGAAGCGGGGCATTCGGCGAAGTGGTCCTGGGGCGCCTTTGCCGGGATGATCACGGCGTTGCTGATTCTGTCTTTCTATAGTGTGGTTGGCGGTTGGTCGCTGGATTACATCATCGACATGGGTCGTGGCGACTTTCGGGGCGTGACGGCTGATCAGGTCGGCGCATACTTCGGTAATGTGATCGCCGACCCATGGCGCCTGACACTTTGGCACACGATTTTCATGCTGTTGTCGGCAGTGGTGATCGCCAAGGGGGTGGTCGCCGGGCTGGAGCGCAGCCTGCGGATCATGATGCCGTTGCTGTTCGTG
>NZ_JBFTMK010000639.1:0-2614 GCF_056396965.1 Pseudomonas sp. 05N434 | reverse complement strand
GGTGTGGATTGATCGCGTAGGTGCCACCGGCCAGATCGAGATGGCTGCTTTGCACACCGGCGTAACTCATCTCGTCATTGCTGGAGGAGTCTCGTAGGTTCTGCTTTTCCAGGCGGCCCAGATTCAGGGTCAGGCCGTCGACTTCCTGAGAGGTGACCAGCTCACCGCTGTAGGTTGAGGGCAGCAGTCGGGTGTCGTTATAGGCGGCCACGGGCAGTTGCGGCTGTAGGGTGCCGAGTTTGAGCACGGTCTTCGATGTTCGCAGCTTGGCGGTCAGGCCCAATTCGCTGTAGCTGTCCTCTGGTTGCTGGCTGGCGCCAAAGGGCAGCAAGCCGGTGCCTCGACGATCGCGACTGGAGTCAAGTTTCACCCCGAGTTCGCCCAAGGCATCGACCCCGAAACCGACCATGCCGTCGGTGTAGCCCGACTCCAGGCGTAATACAAAACCCTGGGCCCACTCTTCGGCCTTGTTCTGTGGTGCGTTGCTCTGACGAAAGTCTCGGTTCATGTAGAAATTGCGCAGGTCCAAACTGGCTTTACTGTCCTGGACAAAATCAGCGTGAGCGCTAAACGGGCTAAACGCGGCGCACAGGGCAACGCTTGCCGCCGTGCGAAGGAGGCACGAATGCATGAGGGGGGTCCTTTTGTTGTTTTTGTAGGTATCACCCCCTATTCGGTAAGGGGTGTCATATAGTTAACATCTTATCTATTATTTTCGTAGCGTTTTTTTCAGTTTTTTCAGAAGAAATAGGGGTGGTGGCGATTATTTTTTATCTGAGATCAGTGATTTGTTTATAAGTTAATGATGTGCTGCAGAGGGGATGTTGCATGCACTCTGTGCCGACTCTAAGCTTTGACGCTTCGACCTCTTTTTCCGCGTGAACCATGCCGACCCCCAGACCGTCCCTTACGCTCACCTTGTTGCAGGCCCGCGAAGCAGCCATGGCATTTTTCCGGCCGTTGCTCAACGAACATGATCTGACTGAACAGCAATGGCGAGTGATCCGTATCTTGCGTCAGCACGGCGAACTGGAAAGCCATCAACTGGCCAATCTGGCATGCATCCTCAAACCGAGCATGACCGGCGTGCTGTCCCGGCTGGAGCGCGACGGTATCGTCCGGCGCAGGAAGTCGTCCGAAGATCAGCGCCGGGTATTCATCGCCCTGACCGAGCAGGGGCAGCAGTGTTTCGTCGACATGAGTGCGGGGATGGAAAGCAACTACTTGAAGATTCAGGAGCAGTTCGGCGCGGAGTCGCTTGAGCAGTTGCTGGAACTGCTCAATAAATTGAAGAACATCAAGCCCTGATTGACGCAATGTCCTGTATTTGACATCCCCTCCGAGCAAGTCAAAAAAGTCCATTGCCACCATCCGATCACCAGGAAATTGAGCGCACGCTAAGATTGCCTGCAAACGTTTCGATACCAATGAGGCAACCTCACGGGGCTCCGTAGTGAACATCGACACCCGCATCAAATTCCGTCACCTCGTGTGCTTTCTCGAAATGGCTCGTCAGGGCAGTCTGGCGCGGGCGGCGGATGTGTTGGCGGTGAGTCAGCCAGCGATGTCGAAGACGCTCAAGGAGCTGGAGGAACTGCTGGCGGCAACTCTGTTTATACGCAGTAAAAGTGGTGTGAACCTGACCGAAGCCGGGGTTGCCTTTTTGCGTTATGCCGGGCCTTCGGTGCAGGCGTTGCGTGATGGGGTGAACACCTTGCGCGGTGGCGAATATGCGGCAGGCACGGTTCGACTCGGCGTGTTGTCGACAGTGGAAAGTTTGCTGGTGCCTGAGGTTGTACGGCGCTTGCACGAGCGCCATTCGGCGCTGGTGGTGAGTGTGGTGACCGGGCCAAGCGCCTATTTGTTGTCGCAGTTGCGGGTGGGCGATGTGGACCTGGTGGTCGGCCGTATGACAGATAGCCCGGAGATTCAGGGGCTGACCTTCGAGCATCTGTACAGTGAATCCATGACACTGGTGGTGCGTCCCGATCATCCCTTGCTGGCCGAGCCACTGGAGCGTAGCGCCCTGGAAGATTTCCCGCTGGTGCTGCCGCTGGCAGGAACGACGATTCGCAAATATGCCGATAGCCTGTTCGTGCAATGTGGCATCAGCCAGTCGCGGCAGCGTCTGGAAACCTTGTCCGTGACCCTGAGCCGTCGTTATGTGTTGTCCAGCGAGGCGATCTGGATCGCGCCTCTGGATGCCGTGCGCCTGGATCTGGCAAGCGGCGAACTGCTTGAGATCAACCTGGGGCAGCGCGAACCGGGTGGTTCGGTGGGGATTTCCAGTAACGCCAGCTTGCCGTTGTCACTGGCGGCCCAGTGGTGCGTCGAGGTGCTGCGCGAGGTAGGGCAGGCGTATCGCGAAGGGTCTTATCCATAACCATTTGGTTATGTGTTGAGGATGGCTTTTCAATATTCCCCAGCCTTCTGTTGTTTGAAACTGCGCAGGTAGTGCTCCATAAATCAAACAACAGGAGATCRACATGTCTGATGCAGACAGCAGTCGTTTCGTTATTCGTGACCGTAATTGGCACCCCAAAGCCCTGACCCCTGATTACAAAACCTCTGTCGCCCGTTCTCCACGCCAAGCCTTGGTGAGCATCCCCCAGTC
>NZ_JBFTMK010000638.1:0-2617 GCF_056396965.1 Pseudomonas sp. 05N434 | reverse complement strand
CCGTACAACCGGCGCAGGCGCGCCATCAAGTGCCGTGGCTTTTCCGGATCGAGGAATTCGATGGCCACCAGGGTTTGCTCCAGGTGCTCATAGAATCGCTCCAGCTCATCCATGGTCGCCAGCTCACCACTCTTGGTGGACGCCACTTCCTCCTTCTCGACCTTGCTCGGCTGACCCTGGGCCGCTAGCCAGGACATGCGCACTTCATAGCTCAACACCTGCACCGCCGCCCCGAGGTTCAGCGAACTGAACTCGGGGTCTGATGGAATGTGCACGTGATAATGACATCGCTGCAGCTCTTCGTTGGTCAGGCCGGAATCTTCACGACCGAACACCAATGCGATCTCGGCACCCTGCCCCGCCTCCTCGACCACCCTTGCACCGCACTCACGGGGATCGAGCAACGGCCAGGGAATGCGACGATCACGAGCACTGGTACCCAGCACCAGATTGCAGCCGACCAAGGCATCTTCCAAGGTGGCGACGACTTGCGCGTTTTCAAGGATGTCCCCGGCGCCGGACGCACGCGCATCGGCCTCGTGGTGCGGGAACAACCGCGGCTCGACCAGCACCAGTCGCGACAGGCCCATGTTCTTCATGGCACGCGCAGCACCGCCGATATTTCCGGGATGACTGGTATTGACCAGGACGACACGAATGTTTTGCAGCAAGGGAGGCGCTCTCGAACATTGAATGGGGGAGCCGAATCTTACAGCTCCTCCTACCGTTAAGCCATGAAAGCGAACGTCGACCTTCTCCTGTAGAAACTTTCTGATAGAATGCCCGGCTTTCTTTAACAACCTTAGGTGACACATCCATGCAGCCCATGCTGAATATCGCGCTGCGCGCCGCCCGCAGCGCCAGTGAATTGATCTTCCGCTCCATCGAGCGCCTGGATACCATCAAGGTCGACGAAAAAGACGCCAAGGATTATGTATCCGAGGTGGATCGCGCCGCCGAACAGAAAATCATCGACGCACTGCGCAAGGCCTACCCGAATCACTCGATCATGGGTGAAGAAACCGGCCTGCACGCCGGCACCGGCATCGAAGGCGAAGAATACCTGTGGATCATCGACCCACTGGACGGCACCACCAACTTCCTGCGCGGCATTCCTCACTTCGCTGTCAGCATCGCCTGCAAATACCGCGGCCGCCTGGAACACGCTGTTGTTCTGGACCCGGTTCGCCAGGAAGAATTCACCGCCAGCCGTGGTCGCGGCGCTCAACTGAACGGTCGTCGCCTGCGCGTTAGCGGCCGTACCAGCCTGGACGGCGCCCTGCTGGGTACCGGCTTCCCGTTCCGTGACGACCAGATGGACAACCTCGACAACTACTTGGGCATGTTCCGCGCCCTGGTTGGCCAGACCGCCGGCATCCGCCGCGCCGGCTCGGCAAGCCTCGACCTGGCCTACGTGGCTGCCGGCCGTTTCGATGCCTTCTGGGAGTCAGGCCTGTCCGAGTGGGATATGGCTGCAGGCGCCCTGTTGATCCAGGAAGCCGGCGGCTTGGTGAGCGACTTCACCGGCGGTCACGACTTCCTGGAGAAAGGTCACGTCGTTGCCGGCAACACCAAGTGCTTCAAGGCAGTACTGACAGCGATCCAGCCACACCTGCCAGCTTCGCTGAAGCGCTAAGCACCCAAGCCCAAAAAGCCGCAACACTTAAAGCAAACGCCCCGACTGGTTCGGGGCGTTTTCTTTTGTGCGACTAATACGACCAAGTTAAGCCGTAACGCAATCCGTAGCAGCTGGCGAAGCCTGCGCTCGGACGCAGCAGTCGCATAATCAGAGATTACGGCACGCCAGACAGACCGCATTAGCCGGATTCACGACTGCTTCGCAGCCGGACGCAGCCTCGCTGGAGCTCGACAGCTGCTACAGCCAGACGCAGCCTTCGGCAGCAGCTACAGAAAGAGCGCCGCAGTTTTTTATATATGCAGCCATAACGAAAAATGCCCCGCATCTTTCGATACGAGGCATTTTCTTGAAAAGCCAACCTGAACAGGCCAGGCTTTCGGCATCGGAAGCTGGACTTAAGCCAGTTTTTCCTTGATGCGAGCTGCTTTACCGGACAGGTCACGCAGGTAGTACAGCTTGGCCTTACGTACATCACCGCGACGCTTGACAGCCATGCTGTCGATTTGCGGGCTGTAGGTCTGGAAAGTACGCTCTACGCCAACACCGTTGGAGATTTTACGAACGGTGAAAGCACTGTTTACGCCGCGGTTACGCTTGGCGATAACTACGCCTTCGAACGCTTGCAGACGCGAACGATCGCCTTCCTTCACTTTCACCTGAACGACAATGGTGTCGCCCGGGGCAAAGGTAGGGATCTCTTTAGTCATCTGCTCTGCTTCGAGTGCAAGGATGATTTTGTTAGTCATGCTGTGCTCCTAAGGTAAATCGTCGGATCTACCATCGATACGTTGTTAACTATCGTCCCGCTCGCGGATGTATTCCTCGAGCAGCTTCTTCTCTTCTCCAGAAAGCGAGCGGCTTTCCAGAAGATCGGCGCGTCGTTCATAGGTCCGACCAAGGGACTGCTGTAAACGCCAACGCCGGATGTGCGCGTGATTGCCACTTAGCAATACGTCGGGAACACGCTGATCCGCATAC
>NZ_JBFTMK010000637.1:0-2620 GCF_056396965.1 Pseudomonas sp. 05N434 | reverse complement strand
GTCCTGTTCCTTGAAAGTATCCGCAAACAACTGCCGGTCAAGGTCATGTTACTGGTCGAGCAGGGTGTCGGTCGACGTGCACGCACCTTGATTCCATGGGTCTTGCTGGTGTTGTTCGGTGCCGGGTTGGGGATGGTCTGGCTGCGCTATTTACCGGTCCTTGCCACACCAATGGCCTCATCGTTTGGCACGTTGCTGATGTTGAAAATCGTGGTGGCCGTCAGCGTACTGCTGCATTTCCTGGTCGCCATGTTTTTGTTCAAAAGTGGCCGGATGAGTGCTCGATACCTGCATTTCATCCATGGCAGCCTGTTCTGCCACATGGTTGTCATTGTGCTGTTGGCCAAGTGGATGTTTTACCTGACGTGGTGACTGGGCTTGCCTGGTGTCCGTTGCGCGACAAGCACTTCGCTCGCGCTTGATGYAAATCAAGGAGCATGGGTCGCCAGGCTCCGACACTGGCGGTCCGCAGCCAGTCTCGGAGACCCGTTATGCTCAATTCGTTTCACAGCCCTGGAGAGCTGAACGTCCGGTGCGATCAAGGCGTGCTCGACCCCAACGGCCATGTCGACACTGAAAAATTTCACGACGGCATCGGCTCTCTGGATTTGCATCGTGCATTGCGCGTCAGCCGTCAGAAGTGCCGTCCGCTGTCGCTGAACGTGCAACTGCCTTCTAACCTCAAGCCTGCCTTGTGCTCCCCTCGCGAAGTTTCATGCGAGCACAGTGGTGTCGAACACTATCTTCAGCGTCTGCAACATGAGATCGACCTCGTCGGTTGTCATCTGGGAGCCGGGCAGCGGGTCGAGCAGTTCCATCTGGGGGGCGGAACACCCGCCATCGCCCAACTGAGACGGCTGATGAATCACCTTCGTGGCCGATTCAACTTTCTTGGACATGAGTGCGGTGACTACAGCATAGAAGTGGACCTTCACCATACGGATTGGTCGACCATGGGAATGCTGCGTGACCTGKGGTTCAACCATGTCAGCATCGGCGTTCCGGACATCGGTGCCGACCGTGCGATGTCGGTGGCCTGCTACCAGAATCCGGCACCGATCCATTCGCTTATCGATGCCGCTCGTACCTTCGGCTATCGATCCATCAATGTCGATCTGGGTTATGGCCATACCTGGCAGACGCCAGAAAGTTTTGCGCTGAAACTGACAACCATCATCGAACTGGAGCCGGACCGGCTGCTGGTGTTTGACTATGCCCGGCCACCCCAACGCTATCGGCCAAAGACTGCAGACACAATCGGGGCGTTTTGCAGCGAGGAAGATAAAGGCGCCATGCGCCGGATCTGCTTTGAACAGTTGATCGGCGCCGGTTATCACTACATTGGCCTGGGGCAGTTTGTCCGACCCGATGACGATTTGGCGATTGCTCAGGAGCGCGGCCGATTACGTCGCAATTGTGAGGGGTTTACCCGTCACGGGCATTGCGACCATATCGGGTTCGGTTTGGGCGCTATYAGTCAGATCGACGGTTTGTATGCGCAAAACACCGACGAACTGGAACGGTACCAGCAGCAACTGGACATGGACCAACTGCCGACGAGTCGTGGCTGGCGCTGTGAGGAAGGGGATCAGGTCAGGCACATGGTCATGGAACGCCTGGCGTGTGATCTGGAGCTGGATATCCAGGCAATCGAGACGCGTCATGGAGTCATTTTTCGCCAGTACTTTTTCACCGCCTGGCCTGTGCTTGAGCAATTGAGCCATGACGGGTTGATTGAACTGTCTGACCGTTTCATCAGCATTCTTCCGGCCGGTCGGCCGCACGTGGATGCCGTCTGCAACCTGTTTGAAAAGGATTCGGACGGTGCGGGGCATGAACCCCATTACGAATGGATTGATCATGACAACTTCATTTGATTTCAATCGTGCCCTGGTCGAAAAGTATGACCTCCCGGGGCCGCGCTATACCTCTTACCCGACCGCGCCGCAGTTTCATCAGGCGTTCGCCGTCGATGACTATCAGCGTGCGGCCTCGGACAGCAACCAGGCGACAACGCCAAAATCGCTGTCGGTGTACATCCACATCCCGTTCTGCAAGAGCCTTTGTTACTACTGCGCCTGCAACAAAATCATTACCCAGAAAACCCACCGCGCCTTCGAGTACCTGACGTACCTCAAGCGCGAAATCGTGATGCAGGCTGCCTTGTTCGACCGCACCCGCAAACTCACGCAACTGCACCTGGGAGGTGGCACGCCGACCTATTTGACCGGCGAGCAACTGGCTGACCTGATGGACTGCCTGCACCAGGCATTCGACATGGATGACAGCGATGACCATGAGTTTTCCATCGAGGTCGACCCTCGCACCATCAGTACGGAGCAGATCCAGTTGTTGCGTCAGTTGGGGTTCAATCGTTTGAGCTTTGGCGTACAGGACTTCGATCCCGATGTGCAGGCTGCGGTCAATCGGCAGCAAAGTGAAGAGCAAATCCATGCGCTGGTCGCTGCGGCACGCCAGGCGCGATTCAAATCGATCAGTGTCGATCTGATTTACGRCCTGCCATTGCAAACCGTGGAGAGTTTCGATGTCACCCTCGGCAAAATCATCGCGCTGCGTCCGGACCGGATTGCCGCCTACAGCTATGCCCATTTGCCGGAAC
>NZ_JBFTMK010000636.1:0-2638 GCF_056396965.1 Pseudomonas sp. 05N434 | reverse complement strand
GTACTCCGGAGTGTTGGCCAGAGCAACAGCATCATCCAGGTGGTCAAAAGGCTCCAGGATGACAACCGGCGCGAAGACTTCCTGCTGCCAAATCCGACTGTTATGGCGTACACGCTCCAGCACGGTCGGCGCATAGCTCCCCACTTCGCGATGGTGCCCACACAGAAGAACGGCCCCCTCGGCCAGTGCTTCATTCACCAACTGTTCGGTACGACGGGCCGCCTGTTCTGTAATCATCGGGCCTACATCCGTTGCTCGCTGGTCAGGATCACCCACTACCAAGGCACGCGTTTGGCTGACAAACCGCTCACGGAAGTCCTCATAAATTGAACTATGTACAAGGATGCGTTGAGTGCCGATGCAATTCTGCCCTGCTGCCCAAAAGGCGCCAGACACGCAGGACTCAACAGTCGGTTCGATATCGCAATCTTCAAGCACGAGAACCGGGGCATTTCCTCCCAGATCCATCGCTAGCTTCTTCAACCCTGCACTACGAGCAATGGCCTCCCCCGTGGCAAAACCGCCCGTAAAGGAAATCATCCGAACTTCGCGAATCTCCACCAATGCTTTACCCAGATCGACGCCACCGGTCGCCGGGGTTACCACTGACGGAGGCAGACCCGCTTCCACCAGGCACTCAACCAGCTTGAGAGCAGACAACGGTGCGAGCTCTGAGGGCTTCAGGATCACAGCATTACCACCGGCGATGGCCGGGCCAAGTTTATGGGCGACCAGGTTCAGCGGATCGTTGTAGGGGGTGATCGCGACGATAAGCCCCAACGGTTCTCGAGTGAACCAGCCTTGGCGCGATTCGGAGCCTTCATATGCCTCAAATGGAATCACTTCCCCGGCGTTACGACGAGCCTCTTCCGCCGATAGCTTCAGCGTATTCACACAACGCTTCACTTCCTTCTCTGCTTGTCGCAGCGTCTTCCCCGCCTCTGCAACAATAAGTTTGGCAAACGCTTCAGCCTCAAGCTCTACACGCCGGGCCGCCTCCTCAAGAATGCGCGCACGCAGGTGACGAGGCATTGCCGCACTCTCACGCACGCCAATTCGCGCACGTTCCAGCAAGCCAGGAACTGCGGCGGCATCGAGGCAAGGGACACTGCCCACCAGGCGACCATCGAATGGACTGAACACATCAATCTGTTTGGCTTCAACAAGCTGGATACTGGCCATGCTGGATACGCTCATGACTATCTCCTGTTATTTGCCGTGGGCGGTGTGGATGGCGACGATGTCCGACAGCAATGCGAAGGCTGTTTCGATGCGCCCTGCCCCAGGCCCGGACACCGTGACAGCTCCCAGCAGTTCGGTCTTGAATGACACTGCATTCGTAGCACCGCTGATTCCGGCAAGAGGATGTGTGTTCGACAGTAACCGAGCTTCCACACTCGCTCGAACCGAGCCATCTGCTTCACGATCGGCTGAGCCAATCAGTTTCCAGCTAGCGCCATTGGCACTTGCCTGGGCAATATCTTGTGCGCTGATATTGCTGATACCCGAGCACGCTACATCGCTGACATTCAGTCGTGCGTTGAGCAGTTCGTTGGCCAGGATCACCACCTTGAGGCGTACGTCAAACCCTTCCACATCGGCGGTTGGATCTGCCTCGGCGTAGCCGAGCTGTTGCGCTTGTACGACGGCATCGTTGAACGCCAGGCCGTCTTTCATCCGGGTGAGCACGTAGTTGGAAGTGCCGTTCAGGATGCCTTCGAAGCCTTGCACGTTGGCGCCCGCCAAGGCCTGCCTGGCCAGACGAATCACGGGGGTGCCACTCATCACCGCCCCCTCGTATTCGAAGGCGACCTGGTTGCGCCGGGCCAACGCTTTGAGCTCGGCACCGTGCAGCGCAATAGGTCCCTTATTGGTGGTCACTACATGAATGCCGCTTTCCAAGGCCCAGCGGCAAAAGGTAGTGGCGGGCTCGCCATCCACCGGATTGGTGAAAGTGGCTTCTGCGATGATGTCTGCACCGGAATGCTTGATCACGGTTTCGTTGAAGGCCTCAGCATTGCCGCCGGGCAGTTGAGCGAATGCGCCCTTCTCAACCGGCAGCGCCACCAACTGCTTTGCATCCAGACCGTCTTTGGCAACGATTGAGCCGAGGAACAGATCGGTGACACCGACAATTTTAATGGTGAAGCCCAGGGCCTCTTTCCACTCGGCATTACGATCGGCGACCAATTGGGCGAAGCCACGGTTCACGCCACCAAACCCTACCAAGGCAATTTTGTACTCAGTCATAAGCGCTGTTCCTATATTGATGTTGTTCGTTAGGAACATCCTAAGAGCCGGGCTTTGGCAGTTGAATATGGCAGAGTGCTGTATTAATTGAGCGTTTTGCCCAAGCACGATGTTGTCAAAACACCGCAGAAAGGACGAACGATGTCACGGTGTTTTCCACCCCCGGCATGGCCGCGATTTCCTTCCACACGAGATGGACGCGTTCAGGTGTGGCGGCATTCACACGCAGCATTAAATCGAACTCACCACTGAGTACTTCACATTGCACGACTTCGGGAATGGAGCGCAGCGCAGTCAGTACTTCTTCGCCACGCATGCGGTCGTAGCGGTAGACAAAGATCACCGCGCTGATAAGCGACGTAGGCCGCCGCGACTCACCGAGAAGAAC
>NZ_JBFTMK010000635.1:0-2645 GCF_056396965.1 Pseudomonas sp. 05N434 | reverse complement strand
GGTGCTGATCAAGTCGGAGACCAGGCCAAACGCAGGGAGAGCCACGATGTAGACTTCCGGGTGGCCGAAGAACCAGAACAGGTGCTGGAACAAAATCGGACTGCCGCCCTGGTGATTGAGCTGCTGCCCCAGCGAGATCATCGCTGGCATAAAGAAGCTGGTACCCAATAGTTTGTCGAACAGCATCATGACCGCACTGACAAACAACGCCGGGAAGGCCAGCAAAGCCATGATCGAGGCCATGAAGATGCCCCATACGGAGAGCGGCATGCGAAACAATGTCATGCCGTGCGTGCGTGCCTGCAATACGGTGGTGACGTAGTTCAGCCCGCCCATGGTGGCGGCAACAATAAAAATCGCCAGAGAGACGAGCATCAGGACGATGCCCCATTCGACCCCAGGTGTTCCCTTGGTGATGGACTGCGGCGGATAGAGCGTCCAGCCCGAACCGGTGGGACCGCCCGGCACAAAGAATCCGGCGAGCAATACCAGTACCG
Source organism: Pseudomonas sp. 05N434 (assembly GCF_056396965.1). NCBI lineage: Bacteria > Pseudomonadati > Pseudomonadota > Gammaproteobacteria > Pseudomonadales > Pseudomonadaceae > Pseudomonas > Pseudomonas sp. 05N434. The sequence goes on along the minus strand of NZ_JBFTMK010000635.1, from coordinate 2,148 downwards.
CCACTAGGTAGAACCAGTAGCTCAGCATGTTGACGTAGGGAAAGACCATGTCGCGGGCGCCCACCATCAGTGGGATCAGATAGTTACCGAAGCCACCCAGAAACAGGGCCGTCAGCAAATAAATGACCATGATCATGCCGTGCATGGTCATCGCCTGATAGTAAGTATTGGCGTCCATGAACGCCAAACTGCCGGGGAAGCCTATCTGTAAGCGCATCAAGTCGGACAACACCACGGCGATAAGCCCCACGAACAGAGCCGTCAAGGAGTATTGAATGGCTATGACCTTGTGGTCCTGACTCCAGATGTATTTGGTCAGGAAACTTTTAGGCTCGTGCAGTGCTTCTGTTTCGGCTTGCTCCGCATAGGCCATCACGTCATCCTCCTGTCGAAGTTTCGGTGTACTTCTGGCTGCTTACGGCTATTTCCCTGGCTGCGCCTTGCTCGTATCAGCGTCGGCATTCGCTTTGGATTTGATAAAAGCGATCAGTGCATTCAACTCCTTATCGCTGGGAGCAAAGACCGGCATGACGGGTGCATATCCCTTGACGATTTTGGCAGCGGGATTAAGAACCGAGTCTTTTATATAGCCCTCATCGACCTTGATGCTCGTACCGTCGGCAAGGGTTTCGGTCTTGCCGTACAGACCCTGCCAGCTGGGACCGATGCCCTTGCTGCCATCGACACTGTGGCAGGCCAGGCAGCCGAGCGATTCAGCCAACTGCTGTCCCTGCGCCGCCAGGTCCTCACCTGGGCCCGGCGCTTGGCCGGCAGCAGATTCGTCGCCTTGTCGCGCAGCACCCAGTGATTTGATCAGGGCGATGAGTGCACCCAGTTCATCGTCATTGAGAGTATAGGTCACCATGACCGGCGGGTAGCCTTGTACCAGGCGGGCCTTCGGATCGAGGACCGACTCTTTCAGGTAAGCCTCATCGACCTGCACACTGCTGCCATCGGCAAGCTGTTCAGTGCGGCCATACAAGCCCTTCCATCCCGGGCCGAGACTGGCACTGCCATCCTGGCTATGGCAGGCCCCGCAACCGTATTTTTCGACCAACTGGCGGCCYTTTTCCAGCACGCTGTCCTGACTGGGCTTGGCAGCCGCGGCTAATGTCTGTGCAAACGTCGGTTGGCTTTTCAGCCATTGATCGAAGGCGCCCTGCTCTTCCACGATCATCTGGCCGCGCATGTTGTAATGACCGACACCACAATATTCAGCGCAAAGAATTTCATACTTTCCGGTTTTGGTCGGAGTAAACCAAAAGTACGACACCATCCCCGGCACCATGTCCATCTTGCTGCGGATTTGCGGAACATAGAAATCGTGCAGCACATCTTTGGATCGCAGTAAAACTTTCACCGGTTTATCGAGCGGAAGACGAACTTCATTGCTTTTTATCAGTACATCGTCCTGCCCGGCAGGATCATTGGGATCAAGGCCGAGGGGGTTGGTGGAATCAACAAATTTGATATCTGACTTACCCAACTTCCCGTCTTGGCCAGGGAAGCGAAAGGCCCACTGCCACTGCTGGGCGATCACTTCAAGCTCATAGGCATTTTTCGGTACCCGGATAAAATCATCGTAAACAACCAGGCCTGGCGCCAACATGGCGACAATACCTACCGAAGTAACGATAATTAACCATAGTTCCAGTTTTTTACTTTCTGGTTGGTAGTGCGCCCTGGATCCCTCCTTGTGACGATAACGCATCACCGCCACCGCCATAAAAACCGTGATGGCGATGAAAAATATTCCGCTAATGATCAGGGTGATAAACAGGGTGGTGTCTATGGATCCCCAGTTGGAAGCTGCCGGTGTTGCATGCCAAGGCGCGAGTATATGGAAGAGTACTGATGCAATAACGATTAGTATCAAGATAATTGCTATTGCCATGTTCTCTTCATCCTGTTCCTGTTGCTCATTGGTTATGCCAAAGCATCGCCACTGACGTCCAAGCAGGGCAGACAACTACCACCCATCCCGGTGGCAAAGCCAGTAAGAAGTATAGAGCCATCGGGCTGTACCGTGAGGCGGGCAAGCGAGGCCCGGTTGCCAGCTATACTCAATTTCAGATTACGGACGGCAGAGATTGGCCAGCAGCGGCCCCAAAAAACGAACCCTGCCTATGCGTAGCAGTCAGACAAGTG
>NZ_JBFTMK010000634.1:0-2647 GCF_056396965.1 Pseudomonas sp. 05N434 | reverse complement strand
TGTGCCAGTGCTGTTCATGAACGGCGAATGGGACGAGTACACCGCCCCCGCCGATGCCAGGCTGTTCGCCGGCCATGTACAACACAGCACCTTCAGCACCCTTCAGGCCACCGGCCACTTCCTCGACATGGAACACAAAACCGCTTGCCAAGACAGCCGTAACGCACTGCTGGGCTTCCTGAAACCGACGCAACTCGAAAGCCGACCGCGTTACCAGTACGTCCAGGACCACCATGCATTTGCAATCTGAAACAGAGTCATCGCGAGCAAGTCCCGCCCTACTGTGTTGAACGCACTCCCGTAGGCGCGAGGCTTGCCCGCGAATGACCGCCAAGCGGTCCCTGTTTGTGTTTCACCCGACGCTAAAGCCATCGCGCATAAAGAAAAACTTCAAATCCGCGCTCACATCTGGTACAAAGTCAGCCGCTCTGAGCGGGTGTCGTATAATGGCATTACTCCAGCTTCCCAAGCTGATAACGAGGGTTCGATTCCCTTCACCCGCTCCAATCAGATTTCAGTCTCACGTCGTTTTTGACGGGGGATGCAAGTAAAGAAAAAACCGGCCTTGATGGCCGGTTTTTTTGTGCCTGGGGTTTGGTGGAATCGGGCTATGAGGCATCTCCCCTTTTTCGTCCGTTGTCCGCTGATCGATGAGTAAGTGCTCTCGGGGCGTTAGCGACTATCCTGAAATCCGTTAGCGTTTTTTTCGAAAAAAACGGATTTATTATCGAATTTCATCAAGCGTTAATATTTTCATATCTACGGAAATTAGCGTTTTCGCATATGATCGACGTTCTGTTAGCGTTTTTCTTGCCCCAGTAAAGGATTTCGTCAATGCAAGTCGGTTTCAAGACCCTCGCAAACCGTTACGACATCGCACTGGCACAGCCTCTACGAGTCGACTCGATGATCGGCACTGTACGTGTCAGTCGCGAAAGTGACGGCAATGTGGAGAACCGGTATCCGGTAAGCTATCGGCCCGCAGACGATTTCGCAGGACATTTCGAATTCGGCCTCAAGTACGAAGAGATCCATCTCGAGTTCTTCGCCCGCCTGTTTGCGACCATAGGTCCGCAGCCTGTCGAAGACTGGTGTCGACGGGAGCCATTCGGTCAGTATGCCCGTCGCACGGGATTCCTCTACGAATGGCTGACAGGGCAACGTCTGGATGTGCCAGACGTAACCAATGGCGGCTATGTTGATGTACTTTCGCCAAAAGATTACCTGACTCGTCGCGAGTCACTGCGAACTCGGCGTTGGCGAGTCAATAACAACCTGCCGGGGACGGCTGAGTTCTGCCCCTTGGTTCGTCGTACGGTGCCAGTGCAGGAGGCCCTGCAATTCGATCTACGCGAGGCATTGGATGAATTGGATCAGGCCTTTGGCCCCGACATCCTGATGCGTACCGCCAGTTGGCTGACGTTCAAGGAATCGCGCGCGAGCTTTCTCATCGAAAAGGAAGCCGACCAGGCCGATCGTATCCAGCGGTTTGCCCATGTCATCGCCCAGTACTGCGGACATATCAAAGACCCGTTGAGCAACGACAGCCTGCACTCCCTGCAAGCCGGCATTCTGGGGCGTGATGCCATTGGACTGGGCCTGCGGCGCTCTCCGGTGTTTGTGGGACAAGCCACGATGCGCGAGGACATCGTGCATTACATTGCCCCACATTTCGCGGATCTCGCTCAGCTATTGGCAGGACTCAACGAGTTTGAAGTTGCAACGCGTGGCGCGGAATCATTGGCACGTGCCGCTGTGTTGGCCTTTGGCTTCGTGTACATCCATCCCATGCGCGATGGCAATGGCCGGATTCATCGTTTCCTGATCAACGACACCCTGATTCGGGATAAGGCAGTGCCCGACGGCGTGATACTGCCGGTGTCAGCCACAATCACGAGCTCGATCGACTTCAGGGCCGGCTACGACCGTACGCTCGAAGTGTTCTCGCGACCGTTCATGCGACGTTACGCAGCGGCCTATCGGTTCGGCGAACTCGTGACCTACGAGGACGGGACTCGCAGCAACTTCATCTTCGATGAATACGAGGACGCGTGTTTCGCCTGGCGCTATCCCGATCTGACCGAACACGTCCTGTACACCGCACGTGTCGTCGAGCACACGATTCGAAAGGAAATGGCGGATGAAGCCAGAGTTCTGGTGATCTTTCAGCGAGCTCAGGAACAGCTGAAAGAGGTACTGGAAATGCCAGACCTGGATGCGAACCGCATCATCCGCTCCATCAAGGAGAACGGCTGGGTGGTGTCCGGCAAGCTAAAGAAAGGGTACCCGCAGCTTGAAGATGAGCGCATGGCGGAACGCGTTGTGGAGGCTGTGCGTTCTGCGTTTGAGGATCGAGAGATGGGTGCAGGCGAAGAAGGTTTTTTCGGCGAATCCGGGTAAGGCGCTGGGATGGATTAGAAAAAACGGTCTTGATAACCGCTTTTTTTACTCAGGATTTTGTCGAGTCGTGACCGGTCTAGCTGTTTGCTTATAAATAAATTCGTCACCTTTTTCCGTCACTTGTAGATAAAGGACTCCAGAGGTTTTTAGGAAAAGCGATATTTGAGCGAAAGGGAGGCGATAGTATTACCTTTCTATAAAGCTAGTTTTCCATTCTTTAAACCCAATGAATCCTAGGGGTTGGCAG
>NZ_JBFTMK010000633.1:0-2656 GCF_056396965.1 Pseudomonas sp. 05N434 | reverse complement strand
GTGCATGGTCTTGGGCACAAAGAAGTCTGGAATCTTCTGCGCGCTGTCAGCGCTCTTCAGAACGAAGATGTCATCGCGGGTGACTGGCGTGTTCAGCGGCGCGCCGAGTTCTTTCCAGTCCGGGAACAGTTCGTTCAGGGCCCGTGGTTCGAACACGGCACCGGACAGGATATGAGCGCCGACTTCGGAGCCTTTTTCGACCACGCAGACGCTGATTTCCTTACCGGCTTCGGCGGCCTTCTGCTTCAAACGGCAGGCGGCGGACAGGCCAGCGGGGCCGGCACCGACGATGACCACGTCGAATTCCATGTATTCGCGTTCCACAGGCTATCTCCTACTCAAGGCTCAACAGTTTTTTTTCTAATTGGAGGTTGGGTGTCGCATTCATGAATTCCCCATAGTGCGGCACAGAGGACAATCGATGAACCACCTTTCTCTTTGGGTGGCGCATTATATCTACACCACTCTTAGCGTCCAATACAAACGTTTGTTTGAATCGGCTCAAAGCCAGATAAATCAAAGTCACGCGGCTTATGACTGGCCATTTTGCCGTATTGACCGGAATAGGTGTTCCGGTCAAGATACGGGCGGTTTTGCGCTCGCCGTAGGCTGAATGTAGGTTTCAAGAGCACCTCTAAAGACAGGGCGATGGCAGTACAAGGTGAAGCGCCGCGCAGGTATCGCGCGCAGTTTACACGCCACGGTAATGAATGACTTGTCGGTCACCCCTGACGAACGGTCATCAGTCTCGTGAGCAAGGTTCACCCGATACACCTGCCAGCGTTTTTAGAGGTGCCCTTGCGCCGATGAGCATCAACCGCCAGGTTCGCCTAGGCGACTTTCTTTTCACCGGAGAGTAACGAGGAATCCATGAAGGTTCTTGTAGCTGTCAAACGCGTTGTGGATTACAACGTCAAGGTTCGCGTCAAGGCGGACAATTCCGGCGTCGACCTCGCCAACGTCAAGATGTCGATGAACCCGTTCTGCGAAATCGCAGTGGAAGAAGCCGTACGTCTGAAAGAGAAAGGCGTGGCGACTGAAATCGTCGTCGTCTCCATCGGCCCATCCACCGCTCAAGAGCAACTGCGCACCGCGCTGGCTCTGGGTGCCGACCGCGCCATCCTCGTCGAATCCGCTGAAGATCTGACTTCCCTGGCCGTGGCCAAGCTGCTCAAGGCAGTGGTCGACAAGGAGCAGCCACAGCTGGTGATCCTCGGTAAACAAGCCATCGACAGCGACAACAACCAGACTGGCCAGATGCTCGCGGCATTGAGCGGCTACGGTCAGGGCACGTTCGCGTCGAAAGTCGAAGTGTCCGGCGATACAGTTGCCGTGACCCGCGAAATCGACGGCGGCGCGCAGACGGTTTCCCTGAAACTGCCGGCCATCGTCACCACCGACCTGCGTTTGAACGAGCCGCGCTACGCGTCCCTGCCAAACATCATGAAAGCCAAGAAGAAGCCTCTCGAAGTGCTGACTCCGGACGCTTTGGGCGTTTCCACCGCCTCCACCAACAAGACCCTGAAAGTCGAAGCGCCAGCTGCACGCAGCGCGGGTATCAAGGTCAAGTCGGTGGCTGAACTGGTCGAGAAACTGAAAAACGAAGCGAAGGTAATCTAATCATGACTATCTTGGTAATCGCCGAACACGACAACAAAGTGCTGGCCCCGGCCACGCTGAACACCGTTGCTGCTGCCGCCAAGATCGGTGGCGACATCCACGTTCTGGTTGCAGGCCAGGGTGCCGGCGCCGTGGTTGAAGCCGCTGCGAAAATCGCTGGCGTGAGCAAAGTCCTGAACGCTGACAATGCTGCTTACGCGCATCAGCTGCCGGAAAACGTTGCTCCACTGGTAGCCGAGTTGGGCAAGGGCTACAGCCACATCCTGGCTGCCGCCACTTCCAACGGCAAAAACATCCTGCCGCGCGTCGCCGCTCAGCTGGACGTTGACCAGATCTCCGAGATCATCTCGGTAGAAAGCGCCGRTACCTTCAAGCGCCCGATCTACGCCGGTAACGCCATCGCTACTGTGCAATCGAATGCTGCAGTGAAAGTGATCACCGTGCGTGCGACCGGTTTCGACCCGGTGGCGGCTGAAGGTGGTTCGGCCGCCGTTGAAGCTGTTGCCGCTGTTCACAACGCCGGCACTTCCAGCTTCGTCAACGAAGAACTGGCCAAGTCCGATCGTCCGGAACTGACCGCTGCCAAGATCGTCGTTTCCGGTGGTCGTGGCATGCAGAACGGCGACAACTTCAAACACCTGTACGCCCTGGCCGACAAGCTGGGCGCTGCCGTCGGTGCTTCGCGCGCCGCGGTTGACGCAGGTTTCGTACCCAACGACATGCAGGTCGGTCAGACCGGCAAGATCGTTGCGCCACAGCTGTACATCGCCGTCGGTATCTCCGGCGCGATCCAGCACCTGGCCGGCATGAAAGACTCCAAAGTGATTGTTGCGATCAACAAGGACGAAGAAGCGCCGATCTTCCAGGTGGCCGATTACGGCCTGGTGGCAGACCTGTTCGAAGCCATCCCTGAGTTCGAGAAGCTGGTCTAATCCGGCGGCTTGACTTATAAAGAGCCCGGCCTTTTGGTCGGGCTTTTTTTGTTCCGGATTTGAGTGGGGAGAGTGTTGCCATGGATCTGCGCCACTGGTTTGGC
>NZ_JBFTMK010000632.1:0-3645 GCF_056396965.1 Pseudomonas sp. 05N434 | reverse complement strand
ACATGTTTACGGCTCCTTGTGAGTTGTTTCTGGAGCCATGCTAAAACAAGCCAGTGTCAGTTCTTGTCAGGAGTGAAACGCCCTGCTTCGTCCAGTTGCATCTGCTTGCGCCAGGTGCGCAACAGGTCGCTGCGCCGCCCCGGATAGCGCTCACCCTGTTCACTGGCGGCCGAGATCCGGTCGGTGCGGAACGTGCGATAGGCACTGCGCAACTCACACCAGGCGACGATGATCCGCACCTCATTGAGAAACCCCAGGGCCAGTGGCCAGATCAACCGTTGGCTGGGCACTTGGTTGGCGTCTGCGTAATCGATATGCAACTTGGCCTGATCGCGGATGGCCTGGCGAAACACATTCAACGGCACGGCGTTTTGCGGATAGCCATAACCCGGCGGCCCCGGCAACACCGTCGGGTTGCGCAAGGCGTCCTGGGCCGTCGGGTCGAGCACCGCGGCGATTTTCGCCAGGGCATCGGCCGCCGCTTTGCTCAACACCTCATCGCCCCGCTGATCCACGTAGCGCAAACCGAGCACGATGGCTTCGGTCTCATCGGCATTGAGCATCAAGGGCGGCAGAAACAGACCGCTGCGCAACACATAGCCGATCCCCGCCTCGCCAAAAATCGGCGCGCCGAGTGCGGTGAGTTCAGCGATATCGCGGTACAGCGTGCGTTCGGAAATCTCCAGCTCGCTGGCCAATGTCGCGGCAGTCACCGGACGACTTTTGCCGCGTAGCACTTGTAACAAGGTCAGTAAACGAGTGGTTCGCGACACGGTCGGCAGGCTCCTTGCTGGAAGTCGCCGGAGCTTAGCAGAGGCTGCTGTCAGAAAGTGGCAGTAGCGAAACGCCAGACACAAGCCCGCTCCCACATTTTGGCTTGTTACCGATCGACCTTATGCCTGGCCGCATACAAACACAGCATTTCCATGGCCAGGGTCGCCGCAGYCAGTGAGGTAATGTCGGCGTGGTCGTAGGCCGGCGCCACTTCCACCACGTCCATCCCCACCAGGTTGATCCCGCGCAAGCCGCCGAGAATCTCCAGCGCCTGCACCGTGCTCAAGCCGCCGCACACCGGCGTCCCGGTGCCGGGCGCGAAGGCTGGGTCGAGGCAGTCGATGTCGAAGGTCAAATACACCGGGTGATCACCGACCCGCGCACGAATCGCCTCGACAATCGCCTCGCACCCTTGCCGATGAACCTGCCGCGCATCCAGCACCTGAAAGCCCTGATGATCGTCATTGGTGGTGCGCAAACCGATTTGCACTGAGCGCGACGGATCCACCAGCCCTTCCCTGGCCGCATGCCAGAACATCGTGCCGTGATCGACGCGCTTGCCCTCTTCATCCGGCCAGGTGTCGCTATGGGCATCGAAGTGAATCAATGACAACGGGCCGTGCTGGCGGGCATGGGCCTTGAGCAGCGGATAACTGATGAAGTGATCGCCGCCGAAGGTCAGCATCGCGCAACCGTTATCCAGGATGTGCCCGGCGTGGGCTTCAATGCTTTCCGGCACCGAATGCGGCGCGCCGTAATCGAAGGCGCAATCGCCGTAGTCGATCACCGCCAAGTGATCGAACGGGTCGAACGTCCACGGCCAATGGCGTTCCCAGGCGATCCCGGTGGACGCCGCCCGAATGCCGCGTGGTCCGAAACGCGCCCCGGAACGGTTGCTGGTGGCGGTGTCGAACGGCACGCCGCTGACCACCACGTCGACGCCACGCAAGTCGCGGCTGTAGCGCCGGCGCATGAAACTGGTGATACCGGCGTAGGTGCTTTCGGCGGCAGTCCCATAAAGACTGTCGCGGGTCATGGCCTGATCGTTCTGTGCAGGGACGTCCATGGGTGTGTTCCTTATTGTTGGCTTATTGGTGGCTACGGAAAGTGGTCCACAGGCGGGTGCGCTGACGCATGTCCTTGAGGCTCATGCTGCGGTCGGCATACAGCCGCTCACGCACCACGGCCTGCGGGTAGATGTCGGGATTGCTGCGCACCGCCTCATCCACCAGTGGCGTCGCCGCCTCATTGGCCGTGGCGAAGAACAGCGTATTGGTCAGTGCAGCGACGGATTCGGGGCGCAACATGAACTCGACGAAGGCTCGGGCGGCTTCGGGGTGCGGCGCGTCCTTGGGAATTGCCAGGTTGTCCTGCCACACCAGTGTGCCTTCACGTGGAATGCGGTAAGCCACCTCGAACGGTTTATTGGCCTTGCGCGCCTGATCGGCGGCCATGCTCGCGTCGCCGTTGTAGGTCAGTGCCAGGCAAACGCTGCCATTGGCCAGATCGTTGATCTGCCGCCCGGTAGGTTGGCGTACCCCTTGAGGCCATCGTGAGGAATTTCCTTCAGCGCTCCCGCCGCCAGGCCGCGCGCCAGGACGCTGGACGACGGCACCACCACGTCGTAACCGCTGCCGCCGGTGAGCAGTTTGGTTTCCAGCACTTCCGGCGTATCGAACGTGTCGTAGCGCACGTGGATGCCGGTTTCCTTTTCGAAGCGCTGCAAGGTCTCGGGCGCCACGTAATCGGCCCAACTGTAGAGATTGAGGACTTTTTCCTCAGCCTGGGCCGGCACGGCCATGGCGAGGAACAGCGCGGGTAAACACAGCYTGAAGAGCGGAGCCATGACGAACACCTGACTGGAGGAAGTGGTTGCAGGATGCGTCGTCGGTTACATTGAAAAAATACCAAGTTAGTTATCCTGACTTTATTGCGGAGTAATGTTTGATGCTCGGCCAACTGCATGATCTGGACCTGCACCTGCTGCGCCTGTTTGTCAGCGTGGTGGAATACGGAGGCTTCAGCGCGGCCCAGGGTGACCTGGGGCTGAGCCAGTCGAGCATCAGCCAGCAGATGGCCAAGCTCGAAACCCGGCTCGGTTATCGCCTGTGCAGTCGCGGCAAGGGCGGGTTCAAGATCACGCCCAAGGGTGAACAGTTGCTCGTTGCCACCCGTGCCTTGTTCCAATCCATTGAAGCGTTCCGCCATCAATCCAACGGTGTGGCCGAACGTTTGATCGGCGAAGTGCGCCTGGGTTTGTCCGAAGCGCTTGATCAGTCCGTGCTGGAACGGGTGGCCGAGGCGATCCGACGCTTTCGCGAACGTGACGAATCGGTGCGCATCGAGTTGATCAGCGCGATGYCCGGYGAAATGGAGCGGTTGTTGCTGCAACAACGGCTGGACCTGGCGATCGGCTATTTCTCACAGGCGCAGCGTGCTTTTGACTACCGTGAACTGTTCACCGAAACCCAGCACCTGTACTGCGCCTCCGGGCATCCGCTGTTCACCGATGACGCACCTGACGATCAAGCGCTCCAGGCCTGCGACCGGGTCGATCACCCCTATCGTTTCCTGCGCAGCGATGAGCCGTTTCAGGGGAAGCTCTGTTCAGCGCGATCCGAGCAGGTCGAAGGCACCCTCGCCTTCATTCTGTCCGGCAAGCACGTGGGGTATTTGCCCGATCACTTCGCCCAAAGCTGGGAAGACAAAGGATTGCTCCGTGCCGTGCGCCAGGGTGATATGAGTTTCGAGGTGGCGTTCCACCTGGCGCGCCATCGCGCACAGGTGCCGGGGGATGCGCAAAAGGCCTTTGAAGAGGATCTGCTTGCGGCGTTTGCTTGAAGCTCTGCCGTTGAATGATCACCCCTGTGG
>NZ_JBFTMK010000631.1:0-2661 GCF_056396965.1 Pseudomonas sp. 05N434 | reverse complement strand
CAATTTCATCCGCGCGTCTCAGGAAGTGCTGGTGGTGGTGTGCGATGAACCCACCTCGATCAGCGGCGCCTACGGGCTGATCAAGTTGCTCAACCTGAACTACGGTCTGCAGCGTTTTCGCGTGCTGGCCAACATGACGGGCAGTCCGGCGGAAGGCCGCAATCTGTTTGCCAAGCTGGAAAAGATTACCGAAATGTTCCTGGATGTCTCGCTGCAATACGTCGGCGCGGTGCCGAACGACGAAAGTGCGCACAAAGCCGTGCAGAAGGGACGCGCAGTGTTTGAAGCCTTCCCTCGTTCCAAGTGTGCTCAAGCTTTCCAGGCTCTTGCTCACAACGTCGACAGCTGGCCATTGCCGACTCATCCGAGAGGGCACGTGGAGTTCTTCGTTGAGCAACTCGTGCATAATTCCGGCAGGTGAGGCTGTCGACGGCGGCAGCCCATCGTTAGCTCAGCCGCGAAACGTGTTTCACAGCTTGTAGCCAATCTGCCGCAACAAATTCTTGCGCCACAGGATGTCTTCGTCGCCTTCAATGCCATCGGCACAGAAGCCATCCACGACGCCCAGGATCGCGCGTCCCTGCTCCGTCTCGGCAAGAATCACTTCGGTTGGATTGGCTGTTGCACAAAAAATGCGGCACACCTCTGGCACCATTTTGACGGCGTTCAACACGTTCAGCGGATAGAAACCGTCGCCGAGGAAAATGATGAAGCTATGGCCGGCGGCGATGGCTTGCGCGTTTTTCTGCGCAAGCTCGATCATGGCGGTATTGGTGCCAGACCATCGCACCAGGCATTTGCCGGAGGCTTCACAAAAAGCCACGCCAAACTGGATACCTGGCACGGCGTTTATCAACGCTTCGTGGAGGTCTTCAACGGACTTGATGAAGTGCGTCTGACCAAAGATGAAATTCGTCGCTTCCGGTTTGTCGATTTTCAACGTGATGAGTTGCATCTCAAACGCCTCCTGTCACGATGTCGCGGACCGGCATCGGGCCTCTATTCAAGCCGGGACGATCTCCTGCTCCTCTGGCTGTGTCTCCGGGTGGATGCGAACATCACCCAGTCTCCTCAAGGGATGCCCAGTTTCCAGCTGAACTTCTCGAAATCCCGGGCACTGATTTCGTGCTCGATCTGCAACCGCACGATCATGCGATTCCATTTGGTCAGTAACTTGAGCCGGCTCCTGATTGCAGTCCTTTGCAGAGGAATACAGATGAATATTAGCTCCAATTTGACCACCAGCCAGGGCGCCAGGATTCAGTCTGTGGCTGTCGTCGTACCTTAACGCGGTTTCATACGATAGGCCGTCGCGCTCCAGTACTGGTTACCATTGCTGGTATGGCGAATCCATCCGGTAGCCTCCAGGTGCTTGGCAATCATTCGATTCATTATTCCATGACCGAGCAGTAAAACAGGCCCTTCGTCGGCAAGGGATTGAAGCCGTTGAGCTGCCGTATTGGCGCGCATTCTGGCCTTACTGGCTGACTCGACCTTCCCCGAGAAACCGCACAACCATAAAACACGAAGAATAAATGCCCACGTAAACGGTGAAAGGCGCGGCAGTGTCCATCGTCCATGGGGCAGTTGCGCTTCGCAGAACATATCATCGACAACGCTGGCTTGAAGGCCTAGCGCTCGAACCGACGTCAGCGCCCGGGGCGCACTGCTCGACACGATCATTCTGGCGGTACGCGCCAGCGCCACACTCGATTGCGGGGCGGGTTGGTCGATGATTTCTGACAGGTCGTATTGCTCGATCCAGCGTTTCATATCGCGCGCTGAAACTTTGTCTTGCACGGCCAGATCTGGCTGGCCATGACGCATCAAGATAATTTCCTTTTCCACTGTTGCTACGTCCTTGTTTTGCTATTCCGTGAGTGGTTGCACTCATCGGAGATTTGAAGGCAAACGCCCCGTTGTGGGTCAAACTGCAGCGGCTGCGTTGTAGTTCTGTCAGCGATACTCCAGAGGCAGGCGAGCGACAATCATTATGAAGAGGGATAACCACCATGAGCAAGGAGACGGCCGGTTCAAAGGACACTGAGGGGCAAGGCTCTGCCTCTGCGCTGATTGAGGCGAAAATCAAGGCATTGGATGATTGGCGGGGCGCGACGCTCGCTCGGGTTCGAGCGCTCATCAAACAGGCCGACCCCGATGTGGTCGAGGAGTTGAAGTGGCGGGGTGTTCCGGTGTGGTCCCATGCCGGCATCATCTGCACCGGCGAGACGTACAAGAATGCGGTGAAGATGACGTTCGCCAAGGGCGCCTCGCTGGAAGACCCTTCAGGACTGTTCAACGCCAGCCTCGATGGCAACACCCGGCGTGCCATCGATATTCATGAGGGCGACCGGATTGATGAAACAGCCTTGAAGGCGCTGATCCGCGCCGCCGTGGCACTCAATCTGTCGTAGCGCCGTTCAGTCGAGCACAGATTCCGGTTCATCCAAGTGATCGATGTGCTTGAAACGCTCGACCAGAAAATCGATCAGGCTGCGCACTCGCGCCGACAGGTGCAACTGTTGCGGGTAGATGGCATAGACATCGGCGCGGGTCGGTGTCTGGTCCTCCAGCACCAGGCGCAAACGGCCACTGCGCACGTAGCGGGCGATGTCCCATTCGGCCCGCAGCAGAATCCCATGACCTTCCAGCGCCCAATTG
>NZ_JBFTMK010000630.1:0-2666 GCF_056396965.1 Pseudomonas sp. 05N434 | reverse complement strand
CGTGATGGCATCACCGTGCACTCAATGATCGAGCAGGTGCTGGTGAATCTGCCAGCCACACTCGAGAAGCGTGTGCTGGTCACCACCGCGGACCGCCCGCAAGTGATTCGCATGGCGCAGGCTTATGGTTGCGAGATTGTGCGAATCGAGACGACCGGCCTGGGCGACAGCATTGCGGCGGGTGTGGCGGCCTGTTCGCACCACGGTGGCTGGCTGATCATGCTGGGGGATATGCCGTTTATCCTGCCGTCGAGCATTGAGCAGGTCGTCGCGGCCATTGCGGATGACACCATCAGCGTGCCGGTGCATGAAGGGCAATATGGGCATCCGGTGGGGTTCGGGCGAAGCTTCGGTCCGGGATTGATGGCGCTGACCGGCGATCAGGGCGCCAAGTCACTGTTTGCGCAGGCGAGGGTGGTCGAGGTGGCGGTGGAGGATCCGGGTGTGTTGTGGGATGTGGACATACCAGAGAGGTTGGTCTTCGCCTGATGCACCGCCATCGCGGTTTTCCTGCGAAGCAACCGACATAAAAAAGCCCCGCCTGGGATCACCAGGCGGGGCTTTTTAGTGGCCGATGGAATCAGGCGAGGGGTTTAGGCTCGTGCTCTTTTTCCAGGGCTTGCTCGTGTTGCTCTACCGCTTCCTGTACGGAGCGCGGTGCTTCGTCGATCACGGATTCAACCGGCTCGGCAGACACTTCAGCGGCCGGGGCAGGGGCTGCCTCGACGACTTCAGCAACAACCGGTGCTGGCTCGGCAGCGGCCGGAGCAGCAGCGGCAGCCAGTTCGGCTTCCTTCTGCAGACGCTCGGCTTCACGCTTGCGACGACGTACTTCACGCGGGTCGTTCGGCGCACGGCCACTTGGAGTCAGAGCGCTGACAGGGGCGGCTTCGACCACGGGTGCAGCTTCGGCAACCACCGGTGCTTCAAGCAGCGGAGCAGGCTCGGCAGCCGCAACCACTGGCTCGGAGACCGTGGCTTCAACCGCTGGGGCTTCAGCAACCGGAGCCTCAGCGACTGGCGCTGGAGCTTCGACAGCAACCGGTGGCTCGGCAACCCAGTTGAACGTGGTTTGTTCTTCACGAACTTCGCGTACCTGTTCAGCCACTGGTGCTTCAACGACAGGTTCTGCAGCAACCACTGGTTCGGCGGCAGCTTCAACTTCAGGCCGCGCTTCACGAGCCGGGGCCACTTCGATTTCCGGAGCGGCGATGACTTCCACCGGCGTGCTCGCTTCAACCACTGGCGCTTCAACCGGAGCGGTTTCCAGAGTGGCAGCAGTAGCGCGTTCGGCTTGCTCGTTKGCTTGTGCTTCAGCAGGTGCGCTGATCACGGTGCTGGCAACGGCTGCGGTAACAGCCAGGCCGGCGGCCAGATCGGCAGCGCTTGGCGCTTCGGCGTTTTCAGTGGATTCGGATTCTTCCGAACCTTCGATCACGTTGCCGTTGGCATCGCGCTGACGCTCACGACGGTTGCTGCGACGACGCTGGCCACGGGAGCGGCGGCGTGGACGATCGCCTTCGGCGACTTCCTGACCATCTTCCTGCAGTTGCTCTTCGTTGGTTGGCAGCTCTTCTTCGGCAGCGGCAGCAGCGGCTTGCTCGGTGCGTGGTTGACGTTCTTCACGCGGTGGGCGTGGAGCGCGCTCTTCGCGTGGCTGACGGGCAGGACGCTCTTCAGCGGTGGCAGCGGCGGCCGGAGCGGCATCCAGAGGCTCGCGCAGTTCACGAACCGGACGTTCTTCACGATCGCCACGTGGCTTGCGATCTTCGCGCGGTGCGCGCGGTGCACGTTCTTCACGAGGGGCACGTGGAGCGCGTTCTTCGCGGGCGACTGCTGGCGTTTCTTCGCGGGCTTCGCGTGGTTGACGCTCTTCGCGTGGCTCACGTGGTGCGCGCTCTTCACGCGGTGCACGTTCCTCACGAGGCTTGCGCTCTTCATCGCGGCGACCGTTACGGTTGCGGCTCTGCTGACGACCGTTGCGACGCTCTTCGTTGCGGGCAGGGCGCTCGGTAGTCGCTGGTTTTTCAACCACGACCGGCGCAACTGGCTCTTCCTTGGTCGCGAACAGGCTGATCAGCGACTTCACCAGGCCCTTGAACAGGCTTGGCTCAGGCGCGGCAACCGGTGCAGCTACTGGGGCGGCGACGACTTCGGTCGGCACCGGAGCATTGGCGCGAGCCGGTGCAGTCTTGACTGCGGCTTCCTGGCGAACCAGGGTGCGGGTCGCGGCGGCTGGCTGGACTTCTTCGACTTCCGCAGCGGCAGCAGCGATCTCGTAGCTGGACTGGTTGATGCTGGCTTCCGGGCTGTCATCACGCAGACGCTGAACTTCGAAGTGCGGCGTTTCGAGGTGATCGTTCGGCAGAATGACGATGCGGGCGCGGGTGCGCAGTTCGATCTTGGTGATCGAGTTGCGTTTTTCGTTGAGCAGGAACGCTGCCACCGGGATCGGCACTTGTGCGCGAACTTCGGCGGTGCGGTCTTTCAGGGCTTCTTCTTCGATCAGGCGCAGGATCGCCAGCGACAGCGATTCAACGTCACGGATGATGCCGGTGCCGTTGCAACGCGGGCAAACGATGCCGCTGCTTTCGCCCAGCGATGGACGCAGGCGCTGACGGGACATTTCCAGCAGGCCGAAGCGCGAGATGCGACCGACTTGCACG
>NZ_JBFTMK010000629.1:0-2667 GCF_056396965.1 Pseudomonas sp. 05N434 | reverse complement strand
GCATTGAACACACCCTGCAAACGCTGGGAGAGAAATATCCGACGGGACCGGATGCCGAGGCGGGAGAGGGGAGAAAGAAAATGATCGACCTGCTGTCTCGTGCTGTCGGCGCGATTATTTTGTCGCGTGCCTGCCCGGATGGTTCTGCACTCGCGGATGAGATCCTTGAGGTTTGTCGCGCTGAAATGTTGGCTTCGTTGCCGGTCGATGACGTTGAACCGGTGTTGAAGGAAGATTAATTCAAAGCGTGAACGGCCTATTCGCGCGATCAAAATACGCTACACGGTTTTTTTGACCCATTTGATTTGAGCGGGATTTGTAGAAAACCAGCTAAGAAATTTAGCTATATATTAGTTTTGCTATCCTCTTTGCGGTCAGTCATGCGTCGTCTGAATAAGGAAACTTCTATGACTACTGCACATGTTTTCATCGCCATCAGTCTAGATGGCTATATCGCCAGGTCCGACGGTGACATTGACTGGCTATTGCAGCGCGATGATCAGAGTGAGGATCACGGCTACCTGGGCTTCATCGCCGATAAGGATGCTATCGTGATGGGGAGGGGGAGCTATGAGAAAGTGCTGACCTTCGACACTTGGTTCTACGACCTGCCAGTAATCGTGTTGTCTCAACAGTTGGCCGATTCACAGGTGCCTAATGCGCTAGAGGGAAAAGTGCGTTTTTCCAACCTCACTCCTTCAGACCTGCTGGCGGAACTGGCGAGGCAAGGTGTGCATCGAGTCTATGTCGATGGCGGGCAATTGGTGCAGTCATTCCTGCGTGACGGGTTAGTCGCCGATATGGTGATCACCACTGTTCCCGTGCTGATTGGGTCGGGAAGACCATTGTTCGGGGCCCTTACGCAGGACATTGAATTGAAGCTAGTAAATAGCCGGTGTTTTCCTTCCGGTCTAGTGCAGTCAACCTATCAGTTGGTTCCTTGATTTTCCGGAGGGAGGCCCGATCCAAAACGCTGGGCGCTCTGGTCGCCAAGATGGCCAAGGAGCATGCTACATTGCGGCCGTAGCGCCGGAGCTGGCAAAGCATGTTTTCAGCCATATCGACCAGCGCGCCGAATCCGATATGAACCTACTGACGCGTTTGGCACGTGAACTGGGCGCCGTGGCGAAGTCGGTCGACGGTCGCCTGGTAGTGGTGCCCAGGGGCGTGGCTCAGATCGACCATGTCCATCACTCGGCCGCTGACGCCTGGAATGGTCGCCGAGGGGCGGATCGATATGCGCAACCATCGCGCCAGCGCGAACAGACTTTGGCAGGTCGAGTCGGTCATGCATGTCATTGGTTCGGGCGGGGTGTCATCGTCGGCGGCGGAATGTGTGACGCCAGCGTGAGGCCGTCGGGGGAGATCAAGGGACCTACTCGGCCACCGTACGCGGCCCCATGCCGCCCCGAGAAGGAGTTCCAACGCTTGTCTTAGCAGTTGATGGTGATCTTGCAGGCGCCGGTCTTGTAGTCAGGGTTGTCTTTGTGGCCGCAGCCCTGCAGCCCGAAGGGGGGTCGGGTCGAGCCATGGCGTACCGGTGATGACCAGCTTGGTTAACGCCGTAGTCGGAATCTTTGCAAGCTCCGCTCGCTTGAGAAACCTCCCGAGTCACCTCGAAGAGCATAGAGGCTTGCCCTGTAGAGGGCCGTTCTTCGAGAGCAACCAAAACTCCGGATTTTTTTATAGGCCCATTCCCAACCCCGAGACTTGGTCTTTTCGGCAGGTGTTAATTTCACTTCAGAGCCTCTAGCAGTGGAGTTTGCCGGGATCATAGCAATGTGCCTCTGTTAGAAAAGCGTCAAATAATAACCTTTCATGTATCAGGGTTAATACATATCCGGCGCTTGGTCTGTAGGAGGAAAAAACACGCTGAATACTCGGTTTTTTGGCTGGTGCTTAAGGGCAGGGGCAAACTAGGGGCTTGGGGGTCAGGTCGGCAGAACGCCTGGAAGGGAGGGCACTACTGTCGGAAAATGTACAACCTCGTGTCCCTCGTCCCGGTCTACCTTGTCGCGATCCAGCAACCCGGTGTAATGCGGGTTGTCGCCTTGATCTGCCGACCAAGTGTACTTGTACACCAAGTCACTCTTCGTGATTACAGCCATGTCCCTTCCTCGAGGTGACGGGCAGACAATTCTACGCCATCTCGAAGTTCTAGCGGATGCAGAAAGTTTCGCAATGTCACCTCGTCATTCTCC
This sequence comes from Pseudomonas sp. 05N434, assembly GCF_056396965.1. Taxonomy (NCBI): domain Bacteria; kingdom Pseudomonadati; phylum Pseudomonadota; class Gammaproteobacteria; order Pseudomonadales; family Pseudomonadaceae; genus Pseudomonas; species Pseudomonas sp. 05N434. Next base: position 466 of record NZ_JBFTMK010000629.1, on the reverse strand, counting down.
TGCGGTGGCTTGCGCAAAACCTCCTCTGGAGGCCGCGTGTTTCCGTTTGCATAAGCACAAAAAATCGAATGTTTTGCCACTCTTAAAGGTGGTCATATTCGTTCTAAAACAATAGCTTAGGTCGTTACAGTCCCCGGCATGAGGTGCTAGGGGTCGAGTGTTCGAATCACTCCGTCCCGACCATATTTCGTGAGGAGATCAAGCGCTTAGTGGCTTGGTCCCCCTTCTCGTTTCAGGTCTACGCAAAACTACCCAGTGATTTCGCTGATATTCAGATCCGGTATCGCCTCAGGCCGGACGATTTTCTCGTGGTCCCGCTGGTAGTTTTTGGTCATGCCCTCGCTCGCGTGCCCTGCGATCTTCTGTCCATCGTTTCCGGCGTTCTTCCACAGGTGCAGCGACAGCGCCCGCACTTCATGGAAGCTCGGCACCTCCTCCGTGCCAGAGCCGCTACATACGTCAACCC
>NZ_JBFTMK010000628.1:0-2677 GCF_056396965.1 Pseudomonas sp. 05N434 | reverse complement strand
GTCTTGTTATAGCTGTTGGTATCGGTCGGGCTGAACGGGGCCACGGTCGGCGTGGTTTCCGCCGAGTTCAGGTTCATCGTCTGATCAACCTTGGTAGTCGGATTCGGCTTCAGGCTCGAGGTGTCGATCTTCAAGTCAGTCAACACACCGTTGATGATCTTGCCATTGGAATCGACGCCATAACCCTGCAAACGGTTGCCGTTGTTATCGACCACAAAGTTTTGAGCGTCGGTCTTGAACGCACCGGCACGGGTGTAACTCAGGGAACCGTTGTCGCTGAGGATGAAGAAGCCGTTGCCCTGAATGCCCATGTCCAGCACGTTGCCGGTGTTGTTCACATCACCCTGGCTGAACTGCTGGGAAACGTTGGCCAGGCGCACGCCGTTACCGATGGTCTTGCTGCCGGTACCCAGGCGAGTGGCCGAGTACACGTCTTCGAATTCTGCACGGGACGATTTGAAACCGGTGGTCGCGACGTTGGCGATGTTGTTGCCGGTCACGTCCAGTTGTTTGTTGGCTGCATAGAGACCGCTAAGGCCGATATTGAAAGACATATTCCACTCCTTTGTGCCGTGTTAGTCGGCTCTATAGACCAATGGTTTGCACTTTGGACAGGGCAACGCTGCCCTGGCCTGCCAGGTTCAGCATCAGCTCACCGCCGGTCTGGCTGATGGTCACGCTGTTGACGGTTGCCGGCAGGTAAGTAACCAGTGAGGTCGCTTTGCCGTCGTAGGTTGCGCTGGCAGAGAAGGAGTACGTGCCGGCCGCGGCGACTGCTCCGGCATCGTTTTTGCCGTCCCAGATGAAACTGGCGTTGCCAGCGCTCTGGCTGCCCATGTCGATGGTGCGGATGGTCTTGCCTTCGGCGTCACTGATTTTGAGCGTAACCGGGTTCGCCGACGCCGGCAGCACAACCGTACCGTTGAGGTTCTTGGAGGTGTCGACCACGGCTTTGCCGGTCTGCGCGATGACCGAACGGCCCACCAGCGAAGAAGCCTGCAGAGCTTGCGACGAGTTGTAGTTGCTGGCAATGCCGCTGACGGTGTCGTTCAGCGTGGTGATGCCTTCCAGACTACTGAACTGCGCCAACTGGGCTACGAACGCGCTGTTGTCCTGAGGATCGAGCGGGTTCTGGTTTTTCAGCTGGGTGACCAGCAGTTGCAGGAACGCATCCTTGCCCAATGCCTTGCTGCCGGTGGCACTGCTGGTCGCCGCGGAAAGACCATCACTGGTGGTCGTGGTCTTGACCGAAGAGTTGGCCAGGACATCCTTGAGGCTTACGCCGCTGGTGGTATCGGTAACACTCATCGAAAGTCGCCCCTTATCACTGACCGAGGGTCAGGACCTTCTGCATCATGGTTTTGGCGGTGTTCATCATTTCGGCGTTGGTCTGGAACGAACGGCTTGCGGAAATCATGTCGGCCATTTCTTCGACGACGTTGACGTTCGGGTAGTAGACGTAGCCCTTGGCATCGGCGGCCGGATGATTCGGCTCGTAGCGCGCTTCAAGGTTGCTCTGGTCTTCGACCACACCCAGCACTTGCACGCCTTGACCGGCCGCGTCCTGGTTCTGGAACAGCGAATCGCTGCCGCCGCTCTGGCCGCCCTGGAACATGGTGGCGAACACCGGGTGACGGGCGCGGTAGGTCTGGTCGATGCTCGACGAAACGGTCTCGGCGTTGGCGATGTTACTGGCAACGGTGTTCAAGCGAGTGGTCTGGGCACTCATGCCGCTACCGGCAATGTTGAAAACACTGGACAGGGACATGAATTACTCTCCGCGCAGGGCTGACACCAGCCCTTTGAATTTACTGTTGAGCAGGGTGAAGCTGGCCTGGAAGTTGACCGCGTTTTCCGCGTAGTTCGACTGTTCCAGTTGGGCATCCACGGTGTTCTGGTCGATCGACGGTTGCATCGGCGTGCGATACATCAGCGACTCGTCGCCATTGCCCAGGCCTTCAGCTTCGATGTGACGGCTGTTGGTCATGCTCAAGGCGAACTTGCCGTTTTTGGTTTTCTCGTTCTGCTCGGCGAGCACTTTCGAGAAGTCCAGATCCCGAGCCTTGTAGTTCGGGGTGTCGGCGTTGGCGATGTTGTTGGCCAGGACTTCAGCACGCTGAGCGCGGAAGCCCAGGGCTTGTTCGTGGATACCGAGCGCTTTATCGAAGCTGATGCTCATGTCGGGAAACCTTCGGGTGACCTGATTTTTCGTAACGTGAACATAGCAAGCGGCGTGCCAATTCAAAAAAGCCCGTAAACCGGGGCTTTGCGAGCAGTAACGAGGCGGCAATGCCAGAAAAGCGGCAACCGATTTCCGCCGCCTGCCGCTTTTCTGCCGCTTCTCACCATCCAAAGAACGCTACTTGCCCCTGTGGGAGCGTGGTGTCACAGGCATAAAAAAACGGGAGTCCTAATGGACTCCCGTTTTTTATGCCGTCAACGAATCACTTCGCCTGGTAAATGATCCCCGGGCTGCACTGGACCATCTGGTAATGGTCCGGCAAACCGTTCAGCGCTTCGGACGCGCCAAGGAACAGATAACCGCCCGGCTTGAGCGTGCTGTGAATGCGCAACAGGATGTCTTTCTTCACCTCGGCGGAGAAGTAGATCAGCACGTTGCGGCAGAACACGATGTCAAACTTGCCCAGGCTTGCGTAGCTGTCCAGCAAGTTGAACG
>NZ_JBFTMK010000627.1:0-2678 GCF_056396965.1 Pseudomonas sp. 05N434 | reverse complement strand
GTCCTATACGGATCGACAGCATTTCCCTCACCCATAAGGGAAATCCCTCTCTAAATTCCGATTCAGTAGTGTGGTATTTCCTTAATGAAAGTGTTGAAAGGCCAGGACATCCTGGCACTGGGCTTCATGACATTTGCCCTGTTCGTCGGGGCTGGCAACATCATCTTCCCGCCTATCGTCGGTTTGCAGTCCGGGCCTAATGTCTGGATGGCGGCGCTGGGTTTTCTGATCACCGCAGTCGGTCTGCCGGTGATCACCGTGGTCGCCCTGGCCAAGGTCGGTGGTGCAATGGATGCCTTGAGCAGCCCGATCGGTAAAATCGCCGGTGGCCTGCTGGCAGCCGCGTGCTACCTCGCTGTCGGCCCGTTGTTCGCGACACCACGCACCGCGACCGTGTCGTTCGAAGTGGGTCTGGCGCCGCTGACCGGCGAGAGCCCGCTGGCGCTGTTTCTCTATAGCTCGGTGTACTTCCTGCTGGTGTTCTTCATCTCGCTCTATCCGGGCCGTCTGCTGGACACCGTAGGACGGTTCCTCGCACCGCTGAAGATCATCGCCCTGGCCGTACTCGGCATCGCAGCGTTCGCGTTGCCGGCCGGTAACATTGGCGTGGCTACCCCTGAATATGTGGCGGCACCGTTCTCCCAGGGCTTCATCAATGGTTACCTGACCATGGATACCCTGGGTGCGCTGGTATTCGGCATTGTCATCGTCAATGCGATCCGCTCCCGTGGCGTGGAATCGCCGGTGTTGATCACCCGTTACGCGATCATCGCCGGGCTGATTGCCGGTGTAGGTCTGGCGCTGGTTTACGTCAGCCTGTTCCGGCTCGGCTCGGGCAGCCATGAAGTGGCCGCCGGTGCCACCAACGGCGCGGCGGTATTGCACGCCTACGTGCAGCACACCTTCGGTTCGCTCGGTAGCGGTTTCCTCGCGGTGCTGATCTCCCTGGCCTGCCTGGTGACTGCGGTGGGTCTGACCTGCGCCTGTGCCGAATACTTCAGCCGTGTGCTGCCACTGTCCTACAAGACGCTGGTGATCATCCTGGCCGCGTTCTCCCTGCTGGTGTCCAACCTGGGCCTCACCAAGCTGATTGCGTTCTCGATTCCGGTACTGACCGCCATCTACCCGCCGTGCATCGCCCTGGTGGCCCTGAGCTTCTGCAAGGACTTCTGGCATGAGCAGGGTCGCATCGTCGGTCCGGTGATGCTGGTGTCGTTCATTTTCGGCATGATCGACGCTCTCAAGGGCGCCGGTCTGGCCGACTGGATGCCGACTCAACTGGCTCACCTGCCGCTGAGCGAGCAGGGCCTGGCGTGGCTGGTGCCCTCGGTCATGACCCTGGTGGTTGCCGTGGTTTGCGACCGTCTGCTGGGCAAGCGCGAAGAAGCGCTGGCTTAAGCCGCTTCATGACCCGCCACAAGCGGGCTTGAGCTACAAATGGAAATGCCCCGTATCAATCGATACGGGGCATTTTTTATGCGCGTGATGCAGTGTCTTTTTCCTTGGGTTAACGTCGAAGCACTATCCGCAGGTTTCATCATCGTCTACACATCACAAGGAACTGCATGTCGTTCATCCACGCCAATCTGATCCACATCCTCGCCGCGCTCTGGTTTGTCGTCTGCTGGGGTGGCTACACCCGTTACGCGACATGGAAGGGCCGTGACACCGCATGCCTGGCCAGTGTGCTGCACCTGTACCGCGAAGACTGGATGCGCCGCATGCTGTTGCGCGACAACCGCATCGCCGATGCCAGCGTGATCGGTAACCTGGAGCGCAACGCCTCGTTCTTCGCTTCCAGCACGTTGATTATCCTGGCCGGTATTCTCACGGTGTTGGGGGCATCCGAAAGAGMCGTGTCGTTGCTTGCGGATATCCCGATGGTGCAACAGGCTTCCCAAGGCATGTCGGAGATCAAGTTGTTGTGCCTGGCGCTAGTGTTTGTCTATGCGTTCTTTACGTTCAGCTGGTGCATGCGTCAGTACAACTTTGCGGCCATTCTCGTGGGTTCGGCACCGATGATCGGTGAGCGGCATGTGTCCGAGCAAGAGCGTAACGCCTTTGCTTCCCGAGCCGCCCGTGTCATCTCCATGGCGGCCAACCAGTTCAACTTCGGTCTGCGTTCCTATTACTTCGGCATGAGCATGCTGGCGTGGTTTGTCAGCCCCTGGTTGTTCATGTTGATGAGCGCCGGTGTCGTGTTGGTATTGTATCGCCGCGAGTTTCACTCCGACGTTCTTGACGTGATGGTCTATACACCTACAGAGGCGCCATTGCCTGAGCTGAACAAAGAGGCGGCTTGATGAGTATTCCATTCTGGTGTGTGTTTATCAGCGCCTTGTTGATTTTCGTGGCGCGCATGCCGGTGGCCAAGGCGATGAAAGAGCAGGGCGGTTACAACAATCACCTGCCGCGTCAACAACAGGCGCAACTCACAGGTTTCGGCGCCCGGGCATTGGCGGCCCACCAGAACAGTTTCGAGGCGTTCATTTTGTTTGCGGTCGGGGTGTTGATGGCGCACACCACGCAAACGGCGGGATGGCTGATCGATGCACTGGCGATCGCCTTCGTGATCGCGCGCGTTATCTACTTACTGTGTTATTGGGCTGATCTGGCCTGGCAGCGAAGTCTGGTGTGGTTCGTCGGATTAGTGTGTTCGTTGTTGCTGATGATTAGTC